>JAESTF010000007.1 GCA_016763795.1 Flavobacteriales bacterium | reverse complement strand
CATTTAAACCATATTTTTCCATTAATTGATCTGGAGTTCCACTTTCTCCAAAACTATCATTTACAGCAACATATTCAATTGGCATTGGGTTGTTGTGAGTAATCACTTGAGCAATACTACCGCCTAAACCACCATTTCTCATATGTTCCTCAGCTGTTACAATACATTTTGTTTTGTTTGCTGAATCTAAGACTGCTTTTTCATCCAAAGGTTTAATGGTGTGAATATTTATTATTTCAGCACTAATTCCTTTTTCTTTTAATGTCTTACATGCTTCAAGAGCTTCCCAAACTAAATGTCCAGTAGCAAAAATGCTTACGTCAGTACCTTCTTGTAGATGAATAGCTTTTCCGATAATGAATTCTTCATTCATGAAAACAGGCACTTTTGGTCTTCCAAAACGTAAATAAACAGGTCCTTTATGGTCTGCAATTGCTTTTGTTGCAGCCTTGGTCTGGTTGTAGTCGCAAGGATTGATAACAGTCATTCCTGGTAACATTTTCATCATACCAATATCTTCTAAAACTTGGTGAGTTGCACCATCTTCACCTAAGGTAAGTCCTGCGTGTGAAGCACATATTTTTACATTTTTTCCAGAGTAGGCAACCGATTGCCTAATTTGATCATACACTCTACTGGTAGAAAAATTAGCAAAAGTTCCTGTAAAAGGAATTTTACCACCAATGGTCATTCCCGCAGCAATACAAATCATATTCGCCTCGGCAATACCAATCTGAAAGAAACGATCAGGATTTTCATCTTTAAAATCATTCATTTTTAGAGAACCTGTAAGATCTGCACAAAGTGCAACTACATTTTCATTTTCTCTACCGAGCTCGGTTAAACCATCTCCAAACCCTGAACGAGTGTCTTTTTTTTCTGTGTAAGTGTATTCTTTCATAATTAAAATTTAACTTGTGTTGATGCGCCTGATTTTACTGTAAATTTCCTTTCTTTAGTATAAATTACTTGCTTAACATTAATACCTCTGTAAACAACTCTGTAGCTGCCAGGCTGTAGTACTATCGTTTCTCTATCTGTGTGTGGAGAAACATTATAAATCCATTCTAATTTATTATTATTTTCTAAGAAAACACTAGTAACTCCTCTACTTGGAAGATAAAATGTGGCAATACCTGGTTCTGGAATAAATACTTTAGTGGTGTGACTTTGTTTGATATTAACATCATTTACATACATTCTTGGAAGTGTTAAAATTTCTAAATCATAATCTCCTGTAATGTATTTGGTGGTTTCTTCAAAATTTTGAAGATAAAGTGTTTTCATTTTTCCTTTTTGACGAACAATACATTTTAGTTCATCATACTCGTTTAAACCATTCATTTTTAGTTTTAGATAACCTTGAGGCGCGTCTAGTGCAATAATGTTATGGATTCCAGGCTTAATAGTAATACTGTCTTTGCTGATTTCGGGGAGGGTATGAACCGTTAAATCGTATTTTAAAACTGGGTCTAATGGAATAGTGTCTGGCAACCCTCTGTAATTCATAGTATGAATAAAATTGTATTGAATTGCTTTAGTGTGGCTGTTATAAAAAGTCATGTTTACATCTGTCTCTGAAGGGAATCCACTAGCATCGAGTAAATTTACTTGCACCGTAGTATTGTTCATCGCTTGTGAAATCACTACATTTAAAATGTTGTTAAACGATTCGGCATCCTTAGTTTCGTAAAATGTTCCGATACACCTAAAAGCATCTGCAATATCTAAATCTAAGCCCATTCCAATAACAAAAGGCTTTAGTGTTACACCATTCTTTTGAAGTGCTAAAGCTACCGCGCAAGGATCTCCATCACACTCTTCAATACCATCAGTAATTAAAATAATAATATTTCTACAATTAGAACAAGGGGGAAAATCGTTTTTTGTTTGTTCTAGGGAATAGGCAATAGGAGTTGTTCCTTTCGGGTATAAATTTTTAAGCGTAGTTTTTATATTCTCGTAACCGTTTGGTGAAAAAGGGACTTCTAGTTTGGTGTCTTCACAGCTTCTATCTCCAGCGGCAACAGAAAATTGGTGTCCATAAACCCGCATTCCTACTTCTAAATTCTCAACTGATTTTAAGCTATCCATCAGGTTGCTAAGTAGACGAGAGGCTACCTTCATTTTTTGTTCGCCACTCCATTGTCCGAGCATACTCTGTGAAGCGTCTAACACAAATAAAATTCTCGTTTTTTGTTTAATTTGAGAATTTCCTAGTGTGCTAAATAGTACTAGAGTAGCTACAAGTAAGTGTTTGATATGTTTATTTAAATGTATCAGTGTTTCGTTTTTGGTTTTTGGTGTTTTGTATTAATGTGTTACTATACACTAAAAATAAAATACCAGAGACTAGTAGTCTCCTAAAGTCTCTTCTAACTGGTTTAAAGCATCAGCAAGTTGCTCGTCATTTGGAGCATTCCCGTGCCACTTATGTGTTCCCATCATGTAGTCAACTCCTTGACCCATTTCTGTTTTCATTATAATCATAACGGGCTTTTCTTTGCCTAAGTGTGTTTTTGCTTCATTAAGAGTATTCACAACTTCTTCCATCTTGTTTCCGTCCATTTCCATCACGTCCCATCCAAAAGCTTGCCATTTTCCTTTAATGTCGAATAAATCTAATACATCACTAATATCACCATCAATTTGTTTGTGGTTGTAATCGATGACAGAAATAAGATTGTCAATTTTGTTGTGAGCCGCATACATTGCTGCTTCCCAAATTTGTCCCTCCTGTATTTCCCCATCACCATGTAATGTAAAAACAATTCCTTTATCGTTGTTTAGTTTTTTTGCCTCAGCAGCACCAATTGCAACAGACATTCCCTGTCCTAAAGAACCGCTTGCAATCCTTACGCCTTCTAAACCTTCATGAGTTGTGGGGTGTCCTTGTAAACGTGTGTTTAATTTTCTAAAAGTTGCTAACTCAGCAATATCGAAATAGCCAGAACGCGCTAAAACACTATAAAAAACAGGAGAAATATGCCCATTAGATAAAAAGAAAATATCTTCGTTTGTTCCGTCCATATTAAAATTAGAGGCGTTGTGATTCATTATTTCAAAATATAGAGCAACTAAATAATCGGCACACCCTAAAGATCCTCCTGGGTGTCCAGACATTACCCCGTTTACCATTCTTACGATATCTCTACGTACTTGAGTTGCTGTTTTTTCTAATTCAACGATTGTTGGCATTTTTCTTGTGTTTTAGTGATTTTTTTAAGAATTTCAAAAGTAGTGCTATTCAAAAATAAATCAATAAATAAAGAGAGAATTTAACTACGAGTTTTTAACAATTTTTGATATAAAAAAACGATTGTTAATAAGACCTTAAGCTATTGTATAGGCTAGGTGTTATTAACGCTAAATTTGAGCCAATGAAATTTAAAATTACAATAGGAGTATTACTAGTATCAATGTTGGTAATTACCAGTGCATTTAATAGTAAAATCAACAATAGTCAATTTAAACGAATCAATGACACGCCACCTTTTTTAGAAGAATCTACAGCTTGGGCAGATTCAATTTTTAAAACCTTAACCCCAGATGAACGAATTGGGCAGTTGTTTATGATGGCTGCATATTCAAACAAAGGTGCTGATCATCTAAAACGAATAGAAGGATTAATAAAAAATAATAAAATAGGAGGATTAATTTTTATGCAAGGTGGGCCACTAAGGCAAGCTGAATTAATTAATCATTATCAAAAAATAAGTAAGGTGCCATTAATGGTTTCTATTGATGGGGAATGGGGCTTAGCTATGCGTTTGGATAGTGTAGTTAAATATCCTTGGCAAATGACTTTAGGAGCGATACAAGATGATCAATTAATTTATGAAATGGGTGTTGATATTGGCGAACAATGTAAGCGTTTGGGAATTCATGTAAATTTTGCCCCAGTTGTGGACATTAATATAAACCCTAAAAATCCAATTATTAATGCTCGTTCTTTTGGTGAGAATAAAGAAAACGTAGCCAATAAAGGGGTTGCCTACATGAAAGGAATGCAATCAGTAAATGTAATGGCTAATGCCAAGCATTTTCCCGGTCATGGAGACACAGATAAAGATTCTCATAAATCTTTACCAACCATAAATCACACTAAAGCTCGTATGGATTCAGTAGAATTATATCCATTTTATAAGTTGATTAACAATGGCTTAGCAAGTATTATGGTGGCTCATTTAAATATTCCAGCTTATGCAGGAGAAGATAATATGGCAACAACATTATCTAAAAATGTAGTAACAGGCCTGTTGCAAGATTCATTAGGTTTTAAAGGTTTAATTTTTACTGATGCACTCAATATGAAGGGCGTTAGTTCTCTTTTTGAACCAGGAATTGTAGATGTAAAAGCGTTAATAGCAGGAAATGATGTGTTGTTATTTTCAGGGAGTGTAAAAAAAGGAATTTTAGAAATTAATAAAGCAATAGAACGCGGAGAAATTACTCGAGAAGAGGTTGATGCAAGATGTTTGAAAATATTAAGAGCAAAACAATGGGAGGGGTTAGATCAATATAAAGCAGTTGAAAAAGTAGGTTTATCAGCAGATTTGAATAAAAGAGAATATGAATTGTTAAATAGAAAACTTTCAGAAGCTTCGTTAACGGTTTTAAAGAATGAGGGAGATATATTGCCTCTAAAACGTTTAGATACACTTAGAATAGCTTCTTTGTCAATTGGAGAAGGGAGAGTAAGTGAATTTCAGCAAACCTTATCACTTTATAATCAGGTAGATCATTTTAATGTTAAGGAATTAGAAAGTAAAAAGAATGCTAGGTTATTAGATACGCTTAGAACATACAACACTATTATTGTTTCTATCCATAAGTCAAATAAAAACCCTTGGAAAAGCTATAAGATTAGTTCAGGGACAAAAAATATGATAGCGAACCTAACGATGAAGAACAATGTTGTGTTAACTGTTTTTGCAAATCCATATAGTTTAATTGGTTTTGAGCAGATTGAACAAACAGCAGGTTTAATAATAGCGTATCAAAACAGTATTTACGCTAATGAAGCGGCTGCTCAACTTATTTTTGGAGGGATAGCTGCTAATGGTAAATTTCCTGTGAGTGTTTCCGAAAAATTTGAAGAAGGTACAGGTTTAATAATAAAACCACTAAATCGTTTTAAATATACAGCGCCAGAAGAAGTTGGTATTCGTTTAAATGATTTATCTCCGATTGATTCTATTGCTAAAAGTGGAATTTCTGAAGGAGCCTATCCTGGCTGCCAGGTATTGGTTGCTAAAAATGGAAAGGTTATTTATAACAAATCTTTTGGTTATCATACTTACGATAAAAAAAGAGCAGTATTAAATTCTGATATATATGATATTGCATCTATTACTAAAATTAGTGCCTCTTTACTTTCTTTAATGCGCTTGCAAGACGAAGGGAAGTTTAGTTTAGACTCTAATTTAAGTGCATATTTGAGTAAGCTAATTCCAGACTCTTCTAAGTATGGCGACTTAGGTTTGAGAGAGATTTTAGCGCATCAATCTGGTCTTCAAGCATGGGTTCCGTTTTATATTAAGACAATAAGAAATAAAGAGTTAGATAACATTATCTATTGTAAAGATTCATCTACTTACTACCCTTATAGGGTAGCCCAAGATGTTTACATTAGTAAGTTTTACCCTGATATTATTTATCAGCGTATTTTAAGAGGGCCGATCAAAGAAAAGAAATATAAATACAGCGATTTGGGCTATTATTTTATGATGAAATTGATAGAAGCTCAAACAGGAGAGAGGCTGAAAGATTATGTTGCAGATATTTATGCTACAATGGGAATGACCACAACTGGTTATATTCCGCGAGAACGTTTTAGTTTAGATAGAATTCCTCCAACAGAAAATGATAAAATTTTTAGAAAACAAGTGATTAAAGAGATGTACACGATCCGGGAGCAGCAATGTTAGGCGGAGTTGGAGGTCATGCAGGAATATTTTCTAATGCCAATGATTTAGCAAAATTAATGCAGATGTATCTAAATGGGGGGACTTACGGTGGTATTCGATACATAAAAGATACTACGTTGAACGAGTTTACTAAATGTCAGTTTTGTTATGAGGAGAAGGAGAACAGAAGGGCCGCAGGCTTTGATAAACCATTTTTACAAGGTTATGGAGGTCCAACTTGCGATGGGATTTCGCAAACGAGTTTTGGACATAGTGGCTTTACAGGTACAATGGCTTGGGCAGATCCTTCTGAAGATATTGTTTACGTGTTTTTATCCAATAGAATTTATCCTAGTGCAGAAAATAGGAAATTGGTAAAAATGGACATTAGAACAAACATACAGCAAGTAATTTACGATGCAATTAAAAAAGGAAAAGAATGAAAAGGTTAACGGATAATGAAGTAGATTACAATTTAACAACCCTAAAAGGATGGGAGTTAGATGAAAATGAAAGTAGAATTATAAAATGTTTTGAGTTTAAAAACTTCAAAGAAGCTATTGCTACAATGGTGAAAATAGGAGAAGTCGCAGAGGAATTAGGGCATCACCCGGATTGGTACAATTCATACAACAAATTAAATATAAAGTTGAGTACTCATGATGTAGGAGGGTTAACTATGAAAGATTTTGAATTGGCTCAACGTATTGAAGAAATTACGAATATTCAAAAGCCTAAACGGAAGAGGATTTAATTAAGTAAAACTAGAAATCATAACTATAAATTGTAGTACTTTGCTTTATAAATGAAAAACAAAAACACATATTATTACTATTACATCAATCTGAATAAAGACTGAGGATAGTTTATATATATAATATTTAAAAGCTCGGTTTAGTTGAACCGAGCTTTTTTTATGCTTAAAAATTAAATAAAATGAAACAACAATTTGAAAATTACACAGTAGAAGATTTTAAGGTCTGGAAAACTTTGTTTGAAAGACAAGTAAATAATTTACAAGATAAATCATGCGAGAGTTATTTACATTGTTTGGATGAATTGAATGATGTGCTGAATTCAAATAGTATTCCTCGGTTTGATGCTTTGAGTAAAGTTTTAAAAGAGAAAACTGGATGGTCTATAGAAGTTGTTCCAGGTTTAATTCCAGTGGAAGACTTTTTTGAATTATTATCTCAAAAAAAGTTTTGTTCATCAACTTGGTTAAGGTCTATGGAACAATTAGACTATTTGGAAGAACCTGATATGTTTCACGATATATTTGGACATATCCCACTGTTTATGGATGAAAAATATGCTGATTTTGCTCAAAAAATGGGTGAAGTGGGAGTTCAGTTTAAAGATTCAGAAAAAATACTTATTGAGCTTCAGCGTATCTATCGGTTCACCATAGAGTTTGGGTTGTTAAAAGGAAGTCAACCTCAAATCTATGGTGCTGGTGTTATTTCTTCTTTCGGGGAAACTAATTTTATTTATGAAGAAGGAACTGAAATGTTGCCTTTCGATTTGAATGAAATTATCAATACCGATTTTTGCAATAGTGAAATACAGACTAAATATTTTTTATTGAATTCGTTTGATGAGCTGTATGAATCATTTGAAAAGTATGTAATGAAAGTTGGGGCATTAGCTAGCTTCTAAATAATCATTATTACTGCTTTCTCGAGTAATTGAGTTAATATGATTTAAGATGTCTAAACTAAAATTAGAGTAATAATGGTTTGGATTGTTTAAAGATTGGATGATTCCATTATAATCAGCGTATTCTGGTGAAAGAAAATAGATTTTAGCTTGTTTAAAGTTTAGTTTAATTGAGTTTATAATTGAATCAAAATTGGTGTCAATAAAGTATTGGTCAATTACGATAATATTTGGAGCATAGTTTTTTAATTCAGTTAAGTTTAAATTTTCAAAAGAGAAATCTATATTCATATCACTACGTGATAAATTGATGTAATCAATTAAATAGCTCTGGTCTGAATTACTAATGAAGCAAAATTTTCGGGAATTATTAGTTAATCTATTCATACAAGAGGGATTAAGTTAGTATCTATATTAAAAACGATTTGAAGGGGTAAATGGTTGATTTCTTGTCTTGTTTAGTATATTTAACAGTCATTTCAACCAATAGTTATATTTATGGATAGAAAAGCCCACTTGTTATTTTGTGAAAAATGTGTCAATAGAAAGTTTGACAGGGAAAAAGGTGTTGTTTGTAAATTAACTAATGAACAGGCAGATTTCGAAGCGTATTGTTCTGATTTTAAAGAGAATAAGTTAGCACTAGAAAAACTACATGCTAGAGAGGGGAAAGTTGGGGGTTGGGTTAGGTTTGCTAATTTCATTATAGATAGAATTGCTTCTTATGTAATAGCAATGTTACTTGGTGCTTTTATTGCAATTGTAAATATGGAATTACTTGAAAGTATAAGTGATTTTGCGGATACATTATTAACACTTTTAATATATGTGCTTTATTATATTGTTCTAGAGTATCATTTTCAAATAACTCTAGGAAAACTAATAACAGGAACTGTTGTTGTTGATCTAGAAGGGAATAAGCCAACACTAAAAGCAATAGTCGGAAGAAGCTTTAGTAGAATAGTCCCTTTTGAAGCTTTTTCTTTTTTAGGGACAGAGGCAAGTGGATGGCATGATACATGGTCAAAAACAAGAGTAGTAAAGAAGAGTTCGTTAAAAAATAATTTCTCAATCGATAGTGATATTTTAGATCAAGAGTTTATGAAAGAGTAATTAGAAAAATTGGAATAGATTTTGTTATTCAATTATGAATTTAAAAATAAATACCATGAAAAATGTTTTCATTTTACTGATACTTTCCTTTTTTATACTTCCAAGTCATGCTAAAGATTCAGAAGAATTATTTGAAGTTTTTAATATTCGTAATGAAGAAGATGGTTCAACAGTAGTTTATGCTACTAATAACTATATGTGTGATGAATCTGTTTTGATTGAGTTTAATACACTTAAGAACATGGAAGCAGATGTTAAATTACCATTTAGAACAGTTGTTCCTGCTGGATCAAAGAAGTATAAGCTTTTCACATTAACCATAAAAAATCGTTCAAAAGGGAGCCAGTTAGGCTATACCACTAGGTTTTGCCATGGTAATGCTTTTGAGGGGGAGCATGATGATAAACATGTTTACACCATCCCATACAAGGAAGGAGAACAATACGGAATCGGTCAGGCTTATGGAGGGAGGTTTTCTCATTATATGAAAGGAAAAACTCATGCTATTGATTTTACGATGCCAGAAGGAACTTCGATTTGTGCAGCAAGAGATGGCATTGTTATTTTTGTGAAGGACGATTCAAATAAGCATGGTAAAACCATTAAATATCAATCGTACGGGAATTACATTACCATTTACCATAGTGATGGAACAATGGCTAATTATTTTCATTTAAAAAAGAATGGAAGCAAAGTAAAGGTTGGAGATAAAGTAAAAGCAGGAGAGGTGATCGCTTTAAGTGGTAATACAGGATGGTCTTCGGGACCTCATTTGCATTTTCAGGTATTTCGCTTTGACGAAAATATGGAAGTAAAAAGTGTGGCGACTAAGTTTCGACAAGTAGAAGGTAAAGCCATTATTTTAAAAAAGTCTAAAGAAGGGTATTTGTCAGTGCACTAGTTTTACTTAATATCCTTTTTGGTAAGGATGAAGTAAGATAGCCCCCAAAAAATAAATATATATACCACAGCAACAATTAATGTTGTGTTTAATGGGAGTGCATCAGGTATAACCGCATTTCTCATCTCCTCTACCATAAATCCTTCAGGGGTTGGAAAAGGAGTAAGGTTAGAAATGATTTTCATTGGAAAATATTGGTCAATAGCATCTGGGATTAAAGATCTGATAATACTTTCAACTAGAATAGAGCTTAAAAAAGAAATGATAGCAAGAGCTGAAGATCGTATTAGTATGGCTATTAATAGCCCTACAGACATATAGCCTAAAGATTGAATAAAGTATATAGCCAAGTACTTAATATCGGTTAAAAATGAACCTCCACCAGAGATAAAACCAAATAAAGCACCAACTATTAACAAATAAACTGTGCTAAAAATAGCAAAAGTGGTCATTAAAATAACCTTAGAAATAATAAAGTCGGCTTTATCTTGTCCATCAATAACGTGTTGTCTAAAAGTTTTAAAAGAGAATTCATTGCAAACCAAAATAACCAGTAGCATACCTATTAAGAGGTTGAACCAACTTGCAATGTAAGTAACGTTATTCCATACATCTGGAAAATGGTACATGGTAGAGAAATTGATTGGAACGCCATCTATCTTAAATTGACCAGCACCATAAAACACAATAGGAGTGAAAATAAAGAATAGCCCAAAAATCACCCAAAACGTACGGTAAGGAATTAATTTCTTGTACTCTATTTTAATTAGGTCTAACATTTATTTTATCAATTCTAAAAAATTAGCTTCTAAGTTTGCTTTCTGCATACCTATTTCAGATGCTACAACGCCTTTATCAAACAAAGTTTTATTTAAATAAGTAGTGTCTTTATCTCCTTCGAGTATTAAATAAAACTTATTACCAGATTGATTAATGTTACTCACACCATCAATTTGACTTAAACAAGTTTTTAATTTTTCTGTATCATCTGCTATAACATAAACTTGTGATTTTGTGTTAAGGATACTTTGTATAGAACCCGTAGCTAATAAATTCCCTAATTTTAAAACCGCAACATGTGAGCAAGTTTTTTCAACTTCATCCAAAATATGGCTAGCCATAATAATGGTCTTTCCTTCACTGGCTAAGTCTAAAATAATACTTCTTATTTCTGCAATTCCTTGAGGGTCTAACCCGTTAGTAGGTTCATCCAAAACTAATATTTCCGGATTTCCAAGTAGGGCAGAAGCAATAGCCAAACGTTGTTTCATACCTAACGAAAAGGTTTTAAACTTGGAATTAGCTCTACTTATTAAATCAACAATACTCAGTACTCTGTCAACTTCACTTTCGTTAACTTCTTTTATCTTACAAACAATAGAAAGGTTTTGACGAGCAGTTAAATAAGGGTAAAAGTTTGGAGTTTCTAATAGAGAACCAATTTTTTTTCTGCTGTATTTGCTCGGAGCTTTACCATTCCATGTATATGATCCAGCATCAGCATTTAGTACATCTAATATAATTCCTAGTGTAGTGGTTTTTCCACTCCCATTAGGACCAAGGATGCCAAATATCTCTCCTTGGTTAATTTGTAAGCTGAGGTTATTTAAGGCCTTTACCTTTCCGTAGCTTTTAGATATACCGTTTATGTTTAAAACTGCTGTCATTTTTGTCTTACATTGGTAAATATAGAAATTAGATATTTACAGCGCAAATCGTTTATCCTATATTAAGAGAAATTAACTTTTTAAGAGGAACTTTAACTTTACTTTAACGTTTATCTGTTAAGATAATATTAATTCATAAAAAAGCCTCCAAAAGTAATTAAGGAGGCTATAAATAAATTAGATATTTTTTAATACTAATTAGTGTATTTAACATTTAAAGTTTCTAACGCTTTTAGAATTGGAATACCAAACCCTATACCATCTATTCCGTCTCCTCTAAGCTTTGCAGAAACAATTCCTAGTACTTCTCCTTCTACATTTACTAATGGTCCACCACTATTTCCTCCACTAATGCTAACATCAGTTTGGATGTAGCTGTTTCCTTCTATTAATCTTTTTCCACTAATTATCCCTTTAGTTACAGTTTGTCCTAGCATCAAGTCTGCTGGTGTTCCAACAGCGTACACCTCTGTTCCAGCATTAGCTTTTCCAGTAAATATAGGAATCGATTTAAAACCTTTTCCAATCACTTTCAAGAGCGCAACATCCTTTTCTATGTCTTGTCTTATAACCTCTGCATCTATAATTAAGCCACTATTCAGTTCAATTTCAATTGTGTTTGCATTTTTTATAACATGGTTGTTGGTTAAAATATAACCGTCAGAACTAATAAAAAAACCACTACCATGTCCGTCTTCAGTTTTTATGGTTACGGTTGCCTTCTTTACATAACCTAATATGTCCTCTTCTGAATCAGGGATTTTCTCATTAAAATTAATTTCTAAATCTTCCTCAATGTCTTTTTCTTCTTTTCTGGTAACCTTGCTGGAAATTATTTTTTGAAATTCAGTATCATAAATTAATTGATTCATTGCGTCTCTTAATGCAATTTTATATTCATCTGAAAATGATTTAGATTTTTTTGTATTGGAGTAACCAAAAGCAGTCATATTTAGCACTACCTTTTCTTTGTTTATATCATAGACAATCCATTTTACAATAGTAGAAATATTATATCCAGCTGTTCCTAAAGTTCTTACTAGTGTAGACACTACTTCAGCACCAATACTAAAGTCAACCTTATCCATTTTTTCTTCAAATAAGGTTTGTTTGGCTATATTCACTTTAAAACCTAACTCAGCGAGTTCTCCATTTATATTTTCCATTATTTTCTTTCCTTCAGATTCTGAAAGAGAGTAGTAGTAGCTCTCGTTTTTGTACTTGAATCTAGAAAAATCGATGTTGTTCAAGTTTTCTTGATCTAGAGTTAATACTGAAGGTATTTCTATTAGGTTGAAAGTGTACTTTTCCACCTCCTTTTTTAAAATATTTTTTGCGTACTCTCCTTGAGTAATATACCCTTTTTTATAGGCTAATACATATTCTTTGTCTTTATGATTAGCTTTTATGGTGATACCTTGTGGAGTAACTATATTATTTTTAATGATAAGGCCTGGTGCAGAATAAACTTTTACTTTTTGAGCATAAGTAATTCCTAAAAGTCCAATAAATGTGGTAATCAATAATATTTTCTTCATGTTATAAATTTATTTTTCAAATTTAGTTCTTTTTTTTTGAGCCTACTAAATGATATTGAGCATGATTTAGAATGAGAGCTAAAACATATTAATTCTTATTCCAGCTGATAACCAAAAAGATTTATGCCCTAGCTCACCAAATTCAAATTCACCTAAGTCCAGTTCACCTATACCTAAAAATGGGAGATTAAAGTCACTTTCAATAAATAGGTTTCCCATTTCTATATAATATTCATAACCAGCTCCCACATTTGCTGTTAATTGGCTGAATGTATTGGAAGGTTTTTCTTTAGGGTCATCTATAAAATATCGTAAATCATCTAGCTCATAAGTTACTTCACGCTTAACTACATTAAATCCAAATCCTGCTAACAAATAAAAACCGCCATATTGCATGTTACCATTGCCGAAATACATTTTTTGAGCAAGTTCAAATTGAATTGATTTATAATTAGTAGCCCCATTAACTTCAATCTCATCAGGAATTGGGACTGCGTTGAACCCAGAAGAAGAAAGTTTTGTTGCATGAAAATTATCATTATAATTCCCAAATGATAATTGAAAACCACTTCTCCATGAACCTGAACGACCAAACTGTTCTTTTACCTGTTCATAAGAGGCTCTTATACCTAACATTTTCCCAGAACCAATATCGGATCCAAGATAACCACCATAATTAAAACTTATACTCATACCAGCTTCTTGTGCTTGAACTACTTTACCTAAAAAGAGTATTGATAATGTTAATATTAATGTTTTATTCATTTAGCTTATTTTATAATTTCCCTATTTAATTGTTTTATCCATTAAATAAATCATGGTTGCCATAGCAGCAGCACCTAATTCTAACTCGCGTTTATTTACATTTTCAAAAACATCATTGTTAGAGTGGTGGTAGTTAAAATAAATTTGAGAATTAAT
>JAESTF010000290.1 GCA_016763795.1 Flavobacteriales bacterium | reverse complement strand
TTGCGTTTAACTTTTTTATGTTTTGAAAAGCAAAAAAGGAGAATGTAAAAGAAGATGTTGGACTTGATATAGAAAAAGATGGTGCTAAACCATCAAAATTAGTATTTAATATATTCTTAATAATTATAGGTTCTATCGGTTTAGGGTTCGGGGCCAATTGGTTGGTAGATGGATCGATACAAATTGCATCTAATTTTGGCGTAAGCGAACACGTTATAGGAGTTACAATAGTAGCTTTTGGTACGAGTGTTCCGGAGTTAATAACATCAATTATGGTTGCTATTAAAAAAGAAACAGACATCTCTGTTGGAAATTTAATAGGCTCAAATATTTTTAACATATTAGGTGTGCTAGGAATTACCTCGTTGGTACGAGAAATACCAGTCTCTATGCAAGTAATTACTAATGATATCTATTGGGTGTTAGGAATTTCATTTCTTATTTTTCCATTAATGATAATTGGCTATAAGATTAATAGAATAAGAGGTTTTATCCTTTTTACAGCCTATTGTATTTATATTTATTTTGTGGTATCATAGTTGATTAATAACTATTTATTAACTTTCGTTTTTAAATGTAATTAATTGAAGTTTTATTTATTCATATTTTCTTTTTTAATAGTGACTGGACTTTATGCCCAGCAGGGGATAGATGATGTTGATTATAAGTATGATCAAGCATTTTTGGAAGGTCTTATTCAAGAACAAATTGATGCTTTTAGAGAAGAGAAAGACTTACCAATATTTAATAAAGATAAAGCTTTAACGGCTGCCGCTATAGATCAAACAGTTTATAATTTAAAGTTGGGAAAGGTTGCTCATGTCCAAACAGCTTCAAAAAAAGAGACACCTTTTAAAAGAGTTTTATTTTATGATGGAATGCATGGTAAAGTAGGGGAAAATTGTTTTAAAGTTGGAGTTGGGTCTTATGTTAAATTACCAGGAGAGACAACCAAAACAAAGTTAAAATCATACGAAAATGTAGCAAGAGCGATTGCCCAAGGTTGGATTCAATCTAAAGATGGAGCTAAAATTGTTGGGAATGGAAAATATGTTAATTATGGTATTTCAGTTATTTTAAATGAAAAAGATCATTCGGTTTATGCTACGCATGTTGTAGGTTCGGAGCCGTTCGTTTTGCCCGAAGGAATTAAACCAATGAGTAATGATTTTGGAATAGTACCTTATGAAAAAAGTAAATGTGATGAAATAGACAAAAAGTATAGTTATTTACCACAATTAATGTCAGATAATATTAATTTTAAGAATGGTGAAATTTATTTTTATTTTAATGATCTTACTCTATTTAAAAATGTATTAAATGAGTCTGGAGATGCTATAGCAATTGATATTATTACAAGAAATCAATTTGAGTGTGATAAAGGGAATAAGTTTTATCCTTCAAAAATTCATACAGGAATAATGTTAGAACCAATTTCTAAATCTCAAATTTTTGGAAAAAATGAATTGAAAGATAAAAATGAATTACAAATCTCTCTAGGTCCTATTCCTGATTATGTAGATACTAATAATGTAGAATTTAATTTACTAATGATTAAAAATAATTGTTTATGTCAAACAATTATTTATAACAGTTTGGGGGGTGAAAATTTAAATTCATTGGATCTGAATTTTATGTTAGATACGTTATCTGTTAGCAGTCGAGCAGATTCAGTTCTGAATCAACTTACATTTGTTGTTCCGTTTGAGCGAAATAAATCGCAATATAATAGCGAAGATCTTAAGCCATTTTTAGATTCATTAAGCTTAAATAGATTTGATTTAAAGAAGATTGAAGTTGTTGCTTACTCATCTTTAGAAGGAAGTGTTAAGCAAAATGAAATTCTTCAGCAGAAACGAGCAAAGAGTATTTTAACAGCTATAAAAAAATATAAATTACAAGATGTTGAAACGAAAATTACGACTAAAGAGAATTGGTCTGGATTTTACGAATCAATTAAAGGGTCTCCGTATGAAAAAGAATTAGCAAACCTATCGAAAGAGGCACTTTTAAAGATAATAAACACAGATTCTTCTAAAGTGATTTTAGAACCTTATTTAGCAGAAACACGTAAGGCGAAAATTACTCTTACGGTAGAGAAAATATTTATGGACGAAGCATTATTTAGTGTTTTGCCTCAATGGTTTGAAAAAGCGTTGGTTGAAAAAAATTACTCGAAAGCAAAAATTTACCAATCAGTAATGCTTAAAAATATAGAAAATGGAAACATTGGTAAGGATAAAATTTTAGAGGTTAAAATTCCACATCTAAAAGGAACTGTTCCGTTTATAAATAATCAAATAGCATTAAGGTGGTATTATTCTAAAGCCGAAAATAAAGACAGTTTACATCAATATTTATTGAGGGATATTCAAACTCAACTATTAATTGACCCTACGAATGCATTTTTAAAATATAACAAATCAGTATTAAGACTGTTATTATGGTCTAACGATTATAAAAGAGAGTCAGAACCAAAGTTGGTGTTAAGAGAAATCAGGTCACTAAGCAATTCAAATATTGAAGCTTGGATGATTAACCGGTTAGTATTAAATTATAATATAATTTCAGCAGATTATTATTACGATAATAAAAGATTTAAAGAACGTGAAAAAGCATTGCTAAATGTAAAGAAAACACTTTTTTCATCTAATTTAGATAGGGATCAGAGTTTTAAAATAGCCAATTATTTTATGTTTCAATTGCGTATAGATTGGGCAATCGATATTATGAAACCATTTGCAATTAAAGAAAACATTGATGAGGAATTTTTATATACTTTTTTAACTGTAGCAATTTATAACAAAGAAAAAGTGCCAGAAAAAGAATATATTGGATTTATGAATAGGGCTAAAAAATTAAATAAAGAACGTTTTTGTAAATTATTTGGTTTTCCTAATATGAGTTTTCAGTTATTAAAAGATATTTATGTTAAGAGGCTGTATTGTGAAACATGTAATTAATGAATTTTAAAAAGAACGATAAAAAAATAATTAGTGCATGGACAATGTACGATTGGGCTAATTCGGTTTATCCGTTGGTTATTACCTCAGCCATTTTTCCTATTTTTTATGAATCTCGTGATTTTATTGAAAAAGTAGTTAATGGAAAAACAGTAAAAGTAATTACCTTTTTTGGTGCTGAATTTATAAATACAGAGTTATATTCTTACAATATTTCTTTGTCATATTTAATTGTTGCTTTTTTATCTCCATTGCTGTCTGGTATTGCCGATTATTCAGGTAGTAAAAAAAAATACATGCGTTTTTTCTGTTATTTAGGAGCAATATCATGTATGAGTTTTTATTTTTTCAACATTAATCATATAGAGTTAAGCATGCTTTCTGTTTTATTGGGAAGCATCGGATTCTCAGGAAGTTTAGTGTTTTACAATGCTTATTTGCCAGAAATTGCTACAGTAGATTTGCATGATAAAGTAAGTGCAAAAGGGTTCTCAAGAGGATATATTGGAAGCTCTACTTTATTAATACTTTGTTTAATCTTAATTATGGTATTAAAAATTCCTGCTGAATGGGCGTTTGTATTAACAGGTATTTGGTGGGTAGGATTCAGTCAAATTACTTTTAGAGGTTTACCAAGTAATATCTACAATCATAAACCAACCGGAAATAAGTTGAGTAAAGGATTTCGTGAACTAAAAAAAGTGTGGAAGCAAATGAGCGGGAATAAACCTTTAAAACGTTATTTAGCTTCGTTTTTTGTGTACAGTATGGGAGTTCAAACCATTATGTTGATGGCTGTTTTTTCTGGCACTAAAGAAATTTCTTGGCCAGAGGGGGAAATGGAAACAGGTTTAATTACCAGCATTTTAGTGATACAGTTTATAGCTGTTGCAGGAGCTTACTTAATGGCTTATGTATCTAAGAAAATAGGAAATATTAAAACTTTAGGAATCGTAGTATTTATATGGGCGTTAATTTGTATTGTAGCCTATGCTTTTGTTTATACACCATTGCATTTTTATTTAATTGCTGCAGCAATTGGCTTTGTAATGGGTGGTATTCAATCTTTATCGCGCTCTACTTATTCTAAATTGTTGCCAGACACAGAAGACCATGCCTCTTATTTTAGCTTTTATGATGTATTGGAAAAAATGGGGATAGTTATCGGAACATTCTTTTTTGGTTTTATTGAAGGAATGTTTAGTATTAGGGAGTCGGTATTAATGTTAATTGTATTTTTTATAATAGGATTTGTTTTGTTACTACGAGTTCCAAAAACACCAGCATTACAAGGCGATAAATAATGTTTAGCTATGTTTTTGAATAGCTGTTATTATTTTTTTGAAACTTTTTTCATTAGAATAATCTTGAAGTAAAATTGCATTACGATTTTTTATTTCATTTTCGGAAATTTCTTTAGAAAAAGTATTTGTAATAAGGCTTTTCAGTTTCGTTGAATCATTTTCTACTAAGCAAACGTCCTTTAAAGAAGTTCCTTCAATCATTTTTGAATTAAGAATACAATGTTTTCCATTGTAAAGTACGTTCAATAGTTTAAGTTTAATTCCTGTTGCTTGTTCAGTATATAAAAGATTAATTTGAGCGTTGGCAATTAATTGGAGCATTTCGGCATCATTTGGGTTTTGAATTAGTTCAATGTTAGTGTAAGTTTTTATTAATCGAATTAAACTCTTCGGAGGATTTAAACCAGCAATTTTGAGTGGAATATTTAAATCATTAAAAAGATTTTCAACAATAAATTTAGCAGCATTGTTGTTTTCAATAACACTTAAATTACCATGATATAAAACATAATTTCCTTTTTTAGGAATAACATTTACAGTTTCATTTGAATGAAAACCGGGGATATACACAAAATTAGTTTCGGGGTATTTTTTTGTGAAATAATCGTTATCAGTTTTTGAAATAGTTAAGCAAATCGTTGCTTTTTTAATGATAGGTTCAAATTCTTTTAACTTTTTAGCTTCTGTTTTATAATAAGTTCGTTTTAATGGGTTTGATTCAATCTTAGCAAGTTCACTATAGTAGTTGTGCTCAATATTATGGTTTCTAACAATTTTAAACCGACTTTTAAAGTCATTATCATCTAATAGGAAACAACAATGCAAGCCTTCAAATAAAATGGGAAAATCATTTTTAAGCAAATTTGTTTTAAGTTGAGTTGAAGTCCGTGAATTTACGATATATGGTAAGGAAGAAATTTGAGCAGCAACTCCTGTTTTTCTTTTGTAATAAGTAACGGATTCACAATATTTACTTAACTCTTTTTGTTCGCCTCTACCATATTCAAAACAATGTAAATGGACTTTTATATCGTTTTTGTAAAACTGTTTTAATTTATAAAAAACATCAATTACTCCACCATAATTAGCAGGAAGAGGTACGTTAAATGATATGATGTTTATGGCTTTCAAAATAAATGTTCAATTACGTGTTTTTCTTTTTCCCAATTTAATTCTAATGCAGCTTTTTTAGTATTATCTCTCCAAATTTGCATCTGAGTATCATTTTGAAGCATAGCATTAATTTTTTCTGCAATGTGTTTTGGGTTGTGATTTTCAATTACTTCACCAACATGAAATTGATTTACTAAATTTTTCATTTCGGGTAAATTGGCAACTAAAACTGGCACTTCAGCATGGATATAATCAAATAATTTGTTAGGT
>JAESTF010000289.1 GCA_016763795.1 Flavobacteriales bacterium | reverse complement strand
CCATCAAACCAAAGATAAAACATCTAAAACGAAAAAAAAGGGTTAAACAATTGTTTAACCCTTTTTTTTCGTTTTAGATGTTTTATCTTTGGTTTGATGGTCAGGTTTGTTATTTTTTTGGTTTCTGTTTTTTCTTTTGGAGTTGTAGCCTCTCAAAATTATATTGAATATCATAACCTATGTAATGAAGGTTGTCAGTTAATGTTGGATGGTAAATATGTAGAAGCAAAAGAAAAAATATTAGATGCTATCGACTTGGTTGATGAACCATTATCTGCTGATTATTTTAATTTGGCAAAATGTTACTCACGTTTAGATGCTCCTGAAACAACGCAGTATTATCTAGAGTTAAGTTTGCACTTGACAAATAGGGGGACAAAAAAATATATTGAACATGGTTTGTGGTTTGAACCTGTTTTTGGAAAGGAAAAATGGAATAAAATCCTAAATGCAGATTATTTGAATAAAGAACTTTCTGAATTTCAGATAGAATTAAATAGGAAGATAGATACTTTATTGAAAATAAAACAAAAATATTTTAATCTTTACTATGATTCAATAGTTGTGTATCATCCTTATGACTCTTTGTTGCTAAGGTTGTATAGAGATAGTGTAGATGTGAATAGTGAAATTGTTTCAGTAGAACTAGAGCGTATTATAAACGAATATGGTTGGCCTGGAGTAAAACTTAATGGTTGGACAGAGTTGGATTATAATTTTGTGGATGATAGAGGTGCGGAGTGGTTTTATAAGATGGAAAAAAAATTAATTGAAGAAATTGATAAGGGAAATTTATACCCATGGGTATTTATTGATATGGCTGATAGAGCACAAGGAGAAAGTAAGTTGCCTTGTAAGTATAATGGAGGATTTTGTAATGTAAAGATTACACCAGAAATTAGAGCAAATTGCAAGAAAATTGGAGCTCCTTTAGGTGAAGCCCGAAAAAGAAGAAGGTTGAATTAGATGTTACAACGAAGCAATTGTTGTTGGTCTTCCTTTATAAGGTGAAGGTCCAATTATTTCCCCACTAAAAAATAAAGAATTATTTTTTGATAAAAGTTCAATATTGTATTGATGAGCTTGTTTTTTTGTTTTTTTGTGTTGGGGGAGCTCTCCAATTTTTGAACCTTTATAAACTACAATTAGTTTTTGAGTTCCCTTTACTGAGGGAATTTCACTAGTTTGTTTGCCGTTTTTATATAGGATTAAATTTTTACAAGCAATATCTTCAGTTTCACAAACCCACCTTATTTCAATTGAGTTTTTATCAATTTCACCATTTGTAGTAATATTAAGGGAGTTTCCGTAAACAAGGTGTTGTAATGCTGTAATGGGTGTATTTCCTTTATTTAAGCTTGGGTGCAGTGCAAAAATTCCTGAAATTACAGTAATGGTTAATATGTTTTTAAAAAATGTCATTTCTAATGGTAAGACGGGTGGGCACTGAAAAAGGTTGGAATCTATTTACCTTTTTTAAGAAATATATATTTAACACCTAGATTAAATTCAAAAGAAAAATTTCGTGAAGACTCAAATGGACTGTCAGAGTTTGTAATGTTTGATATTCCTTGGTTATATCTAATTCCAGGAGTAATTACAAGTGTTTTGGTAATGTATCTATCTTGTTCAACTCCTAATATAATTCCAAAATCGGAGCTGTTGTATTCGGCTAAATTGCGTGAAACTCCATTTATATCAGAAACAGCATTTCTTAAATAGCTGGCATAAATTCCACCAATAAAATTAGTAGAATAAACTTTATTGTCGAGAGTAGATTTCGTGTTCATTTTTTTAGCCAATAAATTAATGGTAGTATAATTTAAGTTTAAATTTTCTTGGTAAGAAACCCCTTCTGCATTAAAAGCTCTTTTATAACCAGCGGTTGAGTTTAAATTTACATTTGCTTCAATGTTAAATTTATCGGAAACAATAAATCCGATAGTTCCGCCAAAATTGTTTCCGAAATCAAGAAAATTTGCCTGATTATATTGAGAAAGAAGAGAGCCTTTTTTTATTTTATTAATTATTCCTTGTTTTTTTACCCCAATATTAAATCCAGCATAAATTCTTTTAGCATAAACGCCAAACATAGAGTATCTTGAAAATCGTTTGCTGTTAAATACAATTTTATTCTTATTTTTTTTAACTAAAAATTCGCTGCTCGAATAGGTTTGAGAAATGTTTTGCTCAGTTATTGTTTTGCGATTAAGTGTTGTGAAAATAGTTTGCTTATTAGCTGTTTTTAGGGCGTTTAAGTTTTTAATTGAAATGGAATTGTAATAATCTATTTTTTGGTTAGAAGCGTAGAGGTTTTGTTCTTTATTAGTAGAAGAATTTTTTGAAACGATCTTTTTTCTTGATTTATTGGCAGCTTTTTTTATTTCTTTATGAGAAGATGTGTTCGTGTTTTTTTCCGACTTTATAATTTGTTTTCTAGATAGTTACCATCATTAAGTAAGTGTTTTTTTTGAGAAGAAGCATCTGTTGCAGGAGATAAATTTACAACAGTCTTATTATTTCCTGATGTTGAAAATTCTTTTTCAATTGTTTTTTTTGAAGTGTTTTCGATTGAGTTTTCTGCTAAAGAGTTGTTGTTATTTGTGTAGTTATTATACGTTAAATAGCTTCCAAACAGAAAAAGTAAAACCGCTGAGCCTTTAATAATTACATTTCTCCACCAAATAAATAGTTCGTACCTGTCTAAAGAAATAGCTAGTTTATCCCAAACAGAAGCTGTATCTAATTTAGTAGAAAGTTTTTCCCAGACAGTATAGTCTGGTCGTTCTTCTAATTTTACAACTTCTTTTTTGTACCAGTCACTAATGTTTTGATCCGTTAAAGGCGTGTCTGCATCTAAATTTTCAGCAATAGAATTCCATCCGTTAACATCTGGTTCAACATTGTAATTGTTCAACTCATTTCTGTACCACTCCTCTATGTTTTCTATGTCTTTCAATGCTTATCTGATGTAATATTTGTTGACTAAATCTCTCAAAACACTCTTGGCTTTCGATAATTGAGATTTTGATGTACCTACACTAATGTTTAGCATTTCTGCAATTTCTTTGTGTTTGTATCCCTCAACCGTATAAAGGTTGAAAATTGTTTTTGCCCCGTTCGGAAGCATATTTATAATGTCCGATAAGTCATTTGATTTTGAAATCTCAGAAGTTTCATCAAAACTACCAGCCAGATAAACAGATTCCTGAAAATCAATATTGGTCATTCTGTTCATTTTCCTGAAATGATCAATGGCAGTGTTTACAATAATTCTCCTTATCCAAGCATTTAAACTCCAATCATTATTGTATTTGTCAAATTTTTTGAAAACTTTAAAGAAACCATCGTGTAAAATATCTTGGGCTAAATCTCTATCTCTAGTATAGGTTAAACAAACACCAAACATTTTAGAAGCAAACATGTTATAGAGTGCTTCTTGGTGTTTTCGATTGCCTTCGTAACAACCTTTTATAATTTCGTCTAAGTCCAAAATGAGGTAATAAGTTTTATATTACGAATGTAATACGAGTGAAAGAGGAAAAAGGTTGTTAAATCGGTTTTAAAGTGTTTCGTTTAACGTTTGATATATGGTTTGTTGCGTATTTAAGCGACTAATTTAGTAAATACAAAACCAACAAGAAAATCCGTGAAAATTTTCGTAAACAGGCGAGTATAAGTAATTAATTTATACGGTATTGGCAACAGTTATTTCTTTTTAATGAAAAAGGCAATTTGGGTAGCGTGGGAGTTTAAAGTCTTTTTGTTGACATCTTATGAAAAAAAATAAGGTATTAAACTTTCTTCTTTAGGGTTTAAATTAACTTTGCGACAATAATTTAAAATAGAAAAATGATAGTATTCTTCAAAACAAAATCTGATAAAATTATTGCAGTTCAATTTAATGACGAATTGAGCGAAAATGATGTTCCGAAACTGAACTGGTTATTGGATGGAGAGAAACTAACTGATGCTGAATTGTCAGGTTTTTTTATTGGACCGAGAGCGGCAATGGTTTCTCCTTGGAGTACCAATGCTGTTGAAATCACTCAGAACATGGCAATAGAAAATATTGTTAGAATTGAAGAGTATCAAATAGCTCAATCAGAGGAAGCCTTTTTCGATCCAATGTTGGAGAATATGTTTACGGTGTTAAAGCAAGATTTATTTGATGTAAACATTGAGCCAGAAAAAGTAGCATACATTGATGATATAGCAGAATATAATAAAACAGAAGGGTTAGCTTTAAGTGAAGATGAGGTAGTGTATTTAGAGAATGTAAGCGTAAGAATAAATAGAAAGCTAACAGATAGCGAAGTTTTCGGGTTTTCTCAGGTGAATTCAGAACATTGCAGGCACAAAATATTTAACGGAACATTTATTATTGATGGAAAAGAAAAGCCAGCCTCTTTGTTCAATTTAATCCGTAAAACATCTAAAGAAAATCCAAATACAATTGTATCGGCTTATAAAGATAATGTGAGTTTTGTAAAAGGACCAAAAGCCATGCAATTTGCTCCTAAAACTCAAAATAAAGCAGATTTTTTTGAAACAAAAGAAATTGATACCGTTCTTTCTTTAAAAGCGGAAACACATAATTTTCCAACAACTGTTGAGCCTTTTAATGGTGCAGCAACAGGTGCTGGTGGAGAAATTAGAGATAGAATGGCAGGTGGACAAGGAAGTGTGCCTATGGCTGGAACGGCTGTTTATATGACTGCCTATTCTCGATTAGAAGGTAGTAGAGATTGGGAAAAAGGAATGGCAGAAAGAGATTGGTTGTACCAAACTCCAATGGATATTTTAATTAAAGCTTCCAATGGTGCTTCTGATTTTGGAAATAAATTTGGGCAACCATTAATTAATGGTTCTGTGCTGACTTTTGAGCATACCGAAAATGGAAAGAAATTCGGTTTCGATAAAGTAATTATGCAAGCTGGAGGAATTGGATATGGAAAATACGAAGATGCATTAAGGCGCGTTCCTAAAAAAGGAGATAAAATTGTAGTGCTGGGTGGTGATAACTACCGAATTGGAATGGGAGGAAGTTCTGTATCTTCTGTTGCAACAGGAGAGTTTGATAGTAATATTGAATTAAATGCAATACAACGTTCTAATCCAGAAATGCAAAAAAGAGCAAGTAATGCAGTACGTGCTTTTGTAGAATCAACTAACAATCCGATCATTTCTATTCACGATCATGGAGCAGGAGGACATTTAAATTGTTTGTCAGAATTGGTAGAGGAAGTTGGAGGCACAATTAACTTAAGAAGTTTGCCTATTGGAGATCCAACGCTATCAGCCAAAGAAATTGTTGGAAATGAATCTCAAGAAAGAATGGGATTGGTAATTAAAGGAGAGGATGTGGCGCTGTTGCAAGAAATTTGTGAGCGTGAAAGAGCACCAATGTATGTGGTTGGAGAAATCACAATGGATCATAACTTTAAATTTGAAGATTCAGAAACAGGAGAAAACCCAATTGACCTTCAGATAGAAGATATGTTTGGTAGTCCTCCAAAAACAGTAATTACAGATAATACACTAAATACAAAATTTGAAGCTGTTGATTACGATAGCAATCAAATTAAAAATTATTTAAAACAAGTCTTGCAATTAGAAGCAGTGGCCTGTAAAGATTGGCTAACCAATAAAGTTGACCGTTCGGTAACAGGTAAAATTGCCAAACAACAAACTACTGGAGAAATTCAATTACCATTGAATAATTTAGGAGTTGTTGCAATAGATTATCAAGGGAAATCAGGAATTGCAACTGCTTTAGGTCATGCACCAATTAATGCATTAATTAATCCTAAAAGTGGAAGTAAAATGGCAATTGCAGAGTCGTTAACTAACATTGTTTGGGCTCCTTTTAAAGAAGGATTAAAATCCATTTCATTAAGTGCGAACTGGATGTGGCCTTGTAAAAATGAAGGGGAAGATGCTCGCTTATATGAAGCAGTTGAAGCAATTAGTGATTTTGCTTGCAACTTGGGGATCAATATTCCAACTGGAAAGGATTCTCTTTCTATGGTTCAGAAATACAAAGATGATGCAGTTTATGCACCAGGAACTGTAATTATTTCTGCTTCAGGAGAAGTCTCGGATATCAAAAAAGTAGTAGAACCTACTTTAGTTAATGATGAAAACACTTCGCTTGTTTTAGTCGATTTTTCAAAGTGTTCATTTGATTTAGGAGGTTCTTCTTTTGCTCAAGTACTGAATAAATTGGGTGATTCAACTCCTACAATTTGTGATGACGATTATTTTGCTAGAGCATTTAATACTGTTCAAAAACTAATAAATGATGGAGCTATTTTAGCTGGACATGATATTTCTGCTGGAGGATTAATTACCACTTTATTAGAAATGAATTTTCCAAATCAGAAAGGCGGATTGAATATCAATTTTTCTTCTTTAGAAGAAAAAGATGTGACTAAAATATTATTTAGTGAAATTGCAGCTGTTATTATTCAAGTAAAAGATAGCGATAAAGTTGTTTCTGAATTTGGTAAAAGTGGTATTCATGCACATATTATTGGAACACCTACAAGTAGCAGAACTATTAATATTAAACATCACGGAGCAGAATTGAATTTTGATATTGATGAAATGAGAGATGTTTGGTACAAAACATCATACTTATTAGATAAGCAGCAATCAACTGAAAAATTAGCAACAGAACGTTTTGAAACTTATAAAAACATTATTTTAGATTATAAATTTCCAACTTCATTTACAGGAAAACTTTCTGATTATGGAGTTGAACATGGAAGGCAAAATAAAACAGGAATTAAAGCAGCTATTATTCGTGAGAAAGGTGTAAATGGAGATAGGGAAATGGCTTATTCATTATTCTTAGCAGGGTTTGATGTAAAAGACATTCATATGACAGATCTTATTGCTGGAAGAGAAGATTTAAGTGATGTAAATATGATTGTTTATGTAGGTGGATTCTCTAATTCTGACGTGTTAGGTTCAGCTAAAGGATGGGCGGGAGCATTCTTATACAATCCTAAAGCAAAACTAGCGTTAGATAATTTTTATGCAAGACCAGATACTTTAAGTTTAGGAGTTTGTAATGGTTGTCAGTTAATGATGGAGTTGGGGTTGATTGAATCAAAAGGAGAAACACAGCCCATGCATCACAATACTTCCGGTAAATTTGAATCGGGTTATTTAAATGTAGATATTCCAGAAAATAATTCCATTATGCTAAGTTCTTTAGCGGGAAGTAAATTAGGAATATGGGTGGCACATGGAGAGGGCCGATTCTTATTTGAAGGTTCAGAAGAAGAGTATAATACTTCATTAAAATATTCAAACAGTAATTATCCTGCAAATCCGAATGGCTCAGAATACAATACGGCAGGAATTTGTTCTAATGATGGAAGACATTTAGGAATGATGCCTCACTTAGAGCGTATTATTTTTCCTTGGCAAGCGGCTCATTATGCTGTTGATAGAAGGAAGGATGAGGTCACGCCTTGGTTTGAAGCATTTTTTAATGCTAAGAATTGGGTTGACGATAACGTAAAAAAATAAAAATTGGCAGTTATTAGAGCAACAAAATAGCCGCTTTGAAATATTTCACCCTTATAGGAATCCTAATATATTGCAATATTTACCAGTAAACTATGTTTTAATATGCTTAGGTTTGAAACCTTAGACTAATGATTTAAAATGATGAGTAAAAAAGTTAAACAAATAATTGCAATAATAATTTTTGCAACAGTTTTTATTTCTTGTGGAAATTCAAATGAAGAGGTAGCTAATGTAGTTCCAACATTTAATATTGAAGCCAAAATAGATTCTTTAGCGTATAAAATGGCTTATCTCGCACAGTGGAAAGATGGAGATTTCGTAAAATCAGATTCAATAGCTATAAATAAAGGTAGTTTTTCATTTACAGGAAGTGTAGAATCTCCAAATGTGCAATACATATTGTTTGATGATAGTGATGATAAATTAGTGGTATTTATAGAGAATAGCGATATTTCTATAACGGGCCTGCATTAAAAAGTGATGACTTAAAAGTGACGGGTTCAACCATTCATTCTCAATTAAAAATATTTAATGATAAAACAGCTGAGTATG
>JAESTF010000288.1 GCA_016763795.1 Flavobacteriales bacterium | reverse complement strand
GTAACATTAACGGTTACAGATGGAAACAGTAATTCTTCTAACTGTGTTGCTGTTGTAACAGTAATTGATACAATTTCTCCAGTAATAAACTGCTTAGGGAATCAAACAGAAACAGCGGTGTCTGCTTGTCAATTTACTTTGCCAGATTATACTGTTGCTGCAACGGTATTTTCAACAGATAACTGTACGGCTTTACCAACCATAACCCAAAGTCCAGTAGCTGGAACATCAGTAGGATTAGGAGTAACAACAATAATGCTAACAGCGGATGATGGTAATGGAAATACAAGTTCTTGTAACTTTACAGTAACAGTTAGCTCATCAGTAACAGGAACATTAGATTCAACAATTTGTAATGGAGTATCGTTTATGTTTAATGGGACATTATATGATGGATTAAACACCTCTGGAGTAGAAACATTAACAGGAACTGCAAATAATGGTTGTGATAGTGTGGTAACGGTAACAGTAACGGAATTGCCTGCAATAGACGTAACAGTAACTGATGCTTCGCCAATATTAACAGCTAATGCTACTGGAGCAACTTATCAATGGATAGATTGTGATAATGGAAATGCAATTATTCCTACTGCAACTAATCAAGCATATACTGTAACAGCAAATGGAAACTATGCTGTAGAAATTACTGTTGGTAGTTGTATTGATACTTCTGCTTGTGAAAGTGTAATTATCTCTGGAATTGAAGCTAATTCTTTTGCAAATCAATTGATTGTTTATCCAAACCCTACTAAAGGATTATTTACTGTTAGTTTAGATGAGTTAGATAATAATGCAAACGTTATTGTTTATACCGTGGTTGGTAAGGAGATAGTTAACCAAGAAATTACAAAAAACAAAACAACAATTAATCTAGAAGCTTACGATAAAGGAATCTATTTTGTGAAAATTCAAAATGGAGAGAATATCATAACTAAGAGAATTGTGAAGTACTAAATATAAAACCATTATAATATCCTAAAGTCCTAACATTTATTGTTGGGATTTTTTTATTGAAAAATAACTATCTTCGTTTTTCTAAAATTCAAGAAAATATGTACGGAAATTTACAACAAGAGCTTCAAGGTGAAATCAAAAACATTAAAGAAGCTGGACTATATAAAAGTGAAAGGATAATTACAACCCCAATGGGTGCCGAGGTAAAGGTAAGTACTGGTGAAGAAGTAATTATTATGTGTTCTAATAACTATTTAGGGTTGTCGTCTCATCCAAAAGTTATTGATGGAGCAAAAAAAGCATTAGATACCCATGGTTATGGAATGTCATCAGTACGGTTTATTTGTGGAACTCAAGATATTCATAAGACATTAGAAGCTAAAATTTCTAAGTTTTTAGGAATGGAAGATACTATTCTGTATGCTGCTGCTTTTGATGCGAATGGAGGTGTTTTCGAACCTTTATTTAGTAAAGAAGATGCTATTATTTCTGATGAATTAAACCACGCTTCTATTATTGATGGTGTACGTTTATGTAAAGCAGCAAGGTATCGCTATAAAAATAGCGATATGGTAGATTTAGAGGAGCAGTTGAAAAAAGCACAAGAGCAGCGTAATAGAATTATTGTTACTGATGGTGTATTTTCTATGGATGGATATGTGGCTAAATTAGATCAGATTTGTGATTTAGCAGAAAAATATGACGCCTTGGTTATGGTAGATGATTCTCACGCAACAGGATTTATTGGTAAATCAGGAAAAGGAACTCATGAGCATAATAACGTAATGGGAAGAGTTGATATTATTACTTCTACATTAGGAAAAGCATTAGGTGGAGCTATGGGGGGATTTACTTCTGGTAAAAAAGAAATTATTGATATGTTACGTCAACGGTCAAGGCCATATTTATTTTCTAATTCATTATCTCCAGCAATTGTTGGTGCAGCAAATGAAGTGTTTGATTTATTAGAAAGCTCTACTGATTTGAGAGATGCTTTAGAAAGTAATGTAACTTACTTTAAAGATGGATTAAAAAAAATAGGCTTAGAATTTAGAAATGGAGATTCAGCAATTGTTCCTGTAATGTTGTACGATGCAAAATTAGCTCAAGAATTTGCCAATAAATTGTTAGTAGAAGGTATTTATGCTGTAGGATTCTTTTATCCTGTTGTACCTAAAGATTTAGCTCGAATTAGAGTGCAACTTTCAGCAGCACATACTAAAGAACATTTAGATAAGGCTCTTGCAGCTTTTGAAAAAGTAGGTAAAGAGTTAGGTGTTATTTAGGATTTTAATTGGATATATTGTTTTTAATTTTGGAAAAATAAAAATATGAAAATATTAATAGTTTTATTTTTTATATCAATTTCTTCTTTGAGTATATCTCAAACAACTCAATGGGTTAAAACTTGTGGTGGTCCTAACTCTGATAAAGGGATTAATATTGGTGTCGATTCATTGGGATATGTTTATATAGGGGGCTATTTTAATGGAGAAGCTACTTTTGGTTCTTTTACTGTTTATAGTGATTTTTCTTCGGATAAAGATTTTTTTGTTGCTAAAATGGATTCTAATGGAAATTTTTTATGGGCAACTTCTGGAGGTGGATATATTGATGATAGAATGCTTGGAATGCATGTAGATCCTGCGGGGAATATATATTGTACCGGAACATATTGGGGGAGTGCTGGAGCTGATTTTGGAAGCATTTTTATTAATCAAGATGGGTTTGATCAAACTTTTTTAGCGAAAATGGATGCTAATGGAAATTGGCTCTGGGCCAAATCGTTTGGAAGTCCAGGGACTGGTACGTATAATTTACCTGCTCCAATTTTTACGGTTTGGATTGGTGATGATCATGGGTATGACCTTAAAACAGATAATGATGGAAATATTTATATAACAGGGTGGTGGTCTGGAGACAATGCTTATTTCGGCAGTTTTACATTGAATAATCCTTCGTGGGCACCTGATACCTTAACAATGGGGTATGTTGGGAAATTGGATCAAAATGGGAATTTTTTGTGGGTGAGGAAATTTGATGGAGTTCAAGATAAAAGAGGAGAGCGAGATAATAGGCTGGCAATTGATAAAGATAAAAACGTTTATATAACAGGCGGTTTTAAGGGGACAGGAACCTATGGATCAAATGTATTGGTAAGTATAGGGGATTGGGATATTTTTGTAACAAAACTAGATTCTAATGGGAATTTTATTTGGGCCAGACGAGCAGGGAGTGATAAAGGGGATAGAGGCAATGGAATTGCTATTGCTGAGGATGGTGATATTTATATTGACGGAGAATTTAGAAATGATGCAGATTTTGGGTTTGAGACATTGGGTCACAAAGGAAGAAAAGATATTTTTGTTGCTAAGTTAAAACCAAATGGTGATTGGAAATGGGCAAAACGAGTTAAGGGAAGTTCAGGTAAAGATCGTGCAAATCAAATGACTGTAGATGAAAACGAAAGTGTATTTATCTGTGGCGAAATTGGAGATACAGCAAGATTTGGCGATACAATTGTAACTAATTTATATGACGATCAAAATCCTTTTGTTGCTCAGCTCGATAAAAAAGGGGATTGGTTATGGGTAAAACATGGGATAGGACCTACATCTAATGATAGAGCAAATGATGTGGCAGTTGATAAATGGGGGAATATCTATGTTGTAGGTTACTATGAAACAACTATTAATTTTGATGGACATATTGTTTCGGGACAAGGAGCTAAAGACATATTTATATGGAAAATAAATAAGTACATTGAACCTGAAATTGTTGAACCCGAAGTTGTTGAGCCCTTTCTTCCTGATGGAGAAAACGGAATACATGTTCCTATGGCATTTTCTCCTAATGGAGATGGAAATAATGACCTTTTAATGGTTTATGGCAGCCAGATTGAAAAATTAGTATTTGAAGTATACGAAAGATGGGGAAGGCTTGTTTTTAGTGCGGCAAATAGAACAGACGGATGGGATGGTAATTATGGTGGAAAAAAAGCTTCTTCTGGAGTTTATGTTTATCGAATTAAGGTTGTTTATTATAACGGAGATATTGAAAATAAAGCAGGTAATATTACCCTAGTGAGATAAGATAAACTTACTGCATTCTTATAGCAAACCTCCTCTTTTTTAGAGAGTTCTAAACATTTTATATATTTAACCCATCTAAATTTAAGGTTATGTTAAAGTATTTGGGCGTTTTTGTATTAAGCCTTGTTTTTTCGCAAGGTATTTTTTCTCAAGAAGTTTCGGGGTTTCATGATATAGAACCAGGTAGTGAACCTAATGAATATATTATAAAAACAGTTGTTACAGGGTTGGAAGGAGTTGATATAGCTAAAATTACATATGTTATAGATAGTAAACATGCATATAAAGTATCTTCAAGTAATGCATTTTTTTCGGATAGAAATGAAAGCTATATAAAGTTTTATATTATGGCTGTTCCAGCCTCAGGTGAATTACTAATAGAATTAGGAATTGTGATGGTAGATGGAGGAGATTATGCTTTCCCTGTAGAATTTCAGTATTCAAAAAATGAAGAGAAGGTTGTCATTAATTTTCCGCCACTTATTTTTAAGTCTGATGAAGTAATTGCATTACTTGAAGATCCAATAATTGAAGACTTAAATGAGGTAGATGAAAAATTGGAAGAAGAAAGAAAAGAGGAGTTACAACAGAAAATTAATAAAGAAGAAGCAAAAGAAAAATTGGATCTAGAAAATGCGGAGTTAGAAGCAAAGATTAAAAAGGTAAGAGAACTTGCTGAAAAAGAGGAACAATTAGCAAAAGAAAAGCAATTGGCTGAAACTAAAAGAAAAGAAGTTGCAGAGGCAAAAAGGGTAAAAGAAGAAGAGATAGCTGAAACTGAAAAAGAAGCTTTACAACAAAAGATTAATGAGGAAAAATTGAGAGAAGAACAATTGGCTAAGATTAAAAAAGAAGAGGTTCAGCTGGCTAAAGAAAAAACAGGTTTAACAATTAAATACACTGTCCAAATTTTATCACTATCGAATTATTCATTTTCTAGATTAAAAAATTATTGTAGCAAACATAATTTAGATGTAAATGATGTAAAGAAAAAACAAGTGGGAAACGTTATGAAAATCACTTATGGAGAAGTCTACACAATTGATGAAGCAAATTTATTAAAAGATAAATTGCGAGAAGAACATGATGTTAATGGGTTTGTTACTAAGGTTAAATAACTGTATTGGAGTATGTTATTTTTAATGTAGCGTTATAAAATATCACTTAATCAGATCAAATTCCACTCTTCTGTTAAGCACTCTCCCTTCAGGGTTATCTGAGCCATCAATATTTACATTTGGAGCAATAGGTAGCGTCTCTCCATAACTTTTGTATTTAAGTCGCTGTTTACTTATTCCATTAGAAATAAGATACACCTCAACTTTTTCAACTCGTTTTAATGCTAATTTTTGATTATAGTCATTAGACCCTTTAGAATCGGTATGTCCTTTTATTAAAAACTTCACCTCAATATTCTGCTTCATATAATTCAATAGAATATCCAATTCTCTTTTTGCTACTTGATCTAAATTTGAATTTTCGTAATCAAAAAGCACTATAATTTTTTGATTATCTGAATCATTAATTTTATCAGTTAACTCTTGAGTATTTTTAATTTCATTAACCAAAAATGAGTTTCGAGCAAGGTATTCTCTGTTAATTATTTTCCCTTCTACATAAGCGTTTAATGCCAATCTAAAATCTTTATCATTTTTATACAGAAAAGAAATTTCAGCAATATCAGAGAAAATAAATTTTAAACTCTTATCATTTTCTAGCAAACGCATTAATGAATCTTCGGTCATGTAGAATTTAACATCTATAAATTTTTCTATTGAACGATTAGCAGAATCTCTGACATGATCTGAGTATTTTGATTTATCATACAAATGATTTACCGTGTCATTTCTAGTAGCATTTTCAATATCATAAAATGCATTATAAGTAATAATTTTTTGGCCAATTATATTTCCTTCAGAATCTTTTATGTAAATGTGATGAATTTCCTGATAAAGTTGGTAATACTCTACTTGATCTGGAATAACAAATGTTTTTTTATAAGGAGTAAACCCCTTAGTCTCCACTAGCATTTCATATTTTTTTCCATGTTCTAATAAAATTAAATATTCGCCAGTTAATTTTTTTGAAGTTTGAACAGTACTTATCGTTGATCCTATTTCTGCTATCGTTATTTTAGAATAAGCTGGCACCAAAGAATCTCCTTGTAAAACCAATCCTGCAAGCTCAGCTAAAGAATTTCTTTCATCTGCAAAAGTTAGTCGATATAAATCCATTCCTCCTTTTCCTTCTGGACGTTCAGAGGCATAATAACCTCTATTGTATTTTGGGGTCATCACAAAAAAAGCGTCATTATAAGGCGTGTTTACAGGACTTCCCATGTTTATTGGAGCACTCCATTTCCCTCCTTTTTTTATCGATTTAAAAATATCATATCCTCCCATACTCGAATGTCCTTTTGATGAAAAATAAATGATATCCTTTTTAGGGCTTACATAAGAAATATCTTCATCGGTTGCGGTATTTATTTTTGGACCTAAGTTTTTCATTTCAGACCAATTACCAGTACTATCTTTTTCAGATATATAGATATCCATTTTTCCAAAGCCTCCCTCTTTTTCACTCGTAATAAACATGGTTTGTTCATCTAAGGTGATAAAAACGGATGGCTCAAATGATGCGGTGTTTATGTCTAATAATTGAATTGGATCGCTCCAACTTGTATCATTTTTGGTGCTTGTCCATACATCAGAATTTCTATAGAAATATAATTTATTTCCATCGTTAGAAAGTTGGATACTAGCATCATGTGTTTTACTATTTATTATTTCAGGTAAGTGAGTTGGATAAGAATATTCAAATTGTGTAACTAAGTTAAAAAAACCAGTATTTGATAAACTATCATAAAATTGGCGATCAAACAAGCTTCCTTTTTTTAGCTCTGCCATGTATATATCTTCATAATAATCTCCATCATCAGATATTTTATTTCCAGTTGTTTCTGGTCTACGAGATGTGAAAACTATTTTTTTTTCATCTATAGAAATTGCTGGGGCATACTCTTGGTATTTAGTATTGATACTATCACCTAAGTTTTCGGTAAGCACCTTTCTGGGTGATTTTACCATTATTTTAGCATAATTACAATTGGCTATTATGGTTTCAGTTTCTTTTCTAAACTGCTCATATATTTCTGTGTTGATGTTTTTTGAAGCATATTCCATCTCCAATTTTTCAGAAAAGAGTTCTAACGTTTCAATTGCTTTATCAAAATCATAATTCTTATGATATAAGCTTCCTAAATAGAAATGAGCAACAGCAATAACAGAATCAGCCTGGGTTATATACTTTTCTAGATAAGAAATTCCATCCGTTTGATTATGAATTGCCAAAAAATAACAAGCTCCAATTTTAAAATTATCATTGTCCTTAATTAGCGAAGTATCTAATTTAGCATACTCAACGAGAGCTTTGTCAAATGCTCCTTTATTAAAAAATTTACTCGCTTTTTTTGATGATTGTTGTGCAAATCCACTTGATATTAATATTAGCAGAGTAATAAACGGTAATATGATTTTGCCCGCATTCATTAAGTAAATTTACCTAAAATAGAATGGGTATTAATACTTAGTTAAATTTAATTTTAGAAACCAATTATTACTAGTCGTTTAATTCTGTATCTACACCTTAACTGAAAATCGAATGAATAAAAGATGTACAGTGTATGATTTTGAGCTATTTATGAAAAACATACAAGGGAGCAGATTAGTTTATAAAAGAATAAAGACTGGAAAATTTTACAACATTAAACTAACCACTAAAGCACAAGAAATTATCAAACACTACACTAAAGGAAAAAAATCAAATTCTAAAGAGTATATTTTTCCAATAATGTCTAAACCAATTGAAGATATTGAAAAAGAAAGGGAAAGATACATTGATAAAAGGCAATACTTTAACCAATATCTTAAAGATATTGCTGCTAAATGTAAATTAGATGTAAATCTAACCTCTTATGTGTCAGGGCATACGTGGGCTTCTTTAGCAAAGTTTGCAGGAATATCACACGCCATAATTGTGGAGTCTTTAGGACATTCAGATTTAAAAACAACAGAAACTTACCTCGCTAATTTTGGTAATGACACCTTAGATGATGCTAATGAAATTATTGTTGGATAAAAATGAAAAGGAGGCTGAACTTAAAACTTGGCTAATCCCATATAATAGAATTTAGTATTTGATTTATTTCTACTTTATCACCTAGCTTATTATGATTAAGATATTCAAAACTAACATAATGTAAACTGTCAGTAAAACATAAAAATTCAACGCCATAAGAGTCTTTAGTCGTATATTCAAAGTATATACACTCTTTACCCCCTATGGTTTGAATTACATATTTATTCCATGTTTCTACTTTTCTTTCATAAGAGACATAATCTTTATGCTGAAATAATCGGTTTTCAAGCATTTTATGGAAATTATTATTGACTTTTTCAAGTTCTTCACGTACAAAACCTTTTTCGGAGAGGGGTTTAAATTCATACTCAATTTTTAGTACAGATTTATTTTCATTTTTATATAGATAATAACTGGAATGAGCATCAAATGTTCTATCGTGTTCATTATGCTCTACAAAATTAAACTCTTTTTGTAAGGAAAAACTTAACATCTGGTCGTTAACTTGATTTTTTCTGTTAGGAGAAGTCTGCTTATTCTCACAACCTAAAATAAACAATATGAATAAAAGAGGGAAAAACTTATTAAAACTCACCTTGTCCTGCATTAACTGGTCTTGCTCCATCTGCTTTACGTGCTTTAGGGTTCAAATTATCTTTTGCTTTTTTAGTGCCAAACTTAGCCTTTATTAGAACTCCATAGCCAGGATTGTTTTTCGGACTTACAGCATCATCTAAATTTAGAATTTTTGTTAGTTGAGGGTTGTACGCATTTTTTCCTATTTCTCCTGCTATATTCTGTAACATTAAAGGCTCTCCACCATGTCTAATTCCTGCATTATGACCAGCCCCATGATTAAGTAAAAAACTTGGAATTGCCACCTTTGAGGCGAGATAAAAGTTAAGATAGTTGAAGTTGTTTTTAAACAAATAATTTTGACATTATGAAAAATCGAAAACAATACAGTAAAGAGTTTAAATTAAATGCTATTAAATTG
>JAESTF010000287.1 GCA_016763795.1 Flavobacteriales bacterium | reverse complement strand
TAATAATACAGCAGTTGGAGAACAATCACTTACTAACAATCTTTCTGGACAGCAAAACACAAGTGTAGGGTTTCAAACGTTAAGATCAAACACAAACGGAGGGAATAATAATGCAGTAGGTTATGAGGCATTAAGAACAAATACAACAGGATTTAATAACGTAGCAATTGGTCATACTTCATTATATGCTAATTTAATAGGAAATAACAATGTTGCATTAGGAAGCAGATCAGGGAGAAATAGTGTAGGTTCAGGAAACGTATTTATAGGGAATGATGCAGGATTTAATGAATTAGGGTCAGATAAACTATATATAGAAAACTCTACCTCTTCAACACCGTTAATTTGGGGAGATTTTGCTAATGATAGTTTAAAAATTAATGGAACACTAAGTGTTTTAGATGGAACACAAGGAACTTCAGGTAATGTATTAACTGATGATGGTTTTGGTAATGCCACTTGGCAAACACCAATTTCTGGAGGTTGGTCATTGTTAGGGAATTCTGGAACCAATCCAGCTTCTAATGGTATAGGAACTAGTGATGCACAAGATCTTGTATTTTTAACGAATGGTGCCGAAAGAATGAGAATTACCCAAACAGGAAATGTTGGAATTGGAATTATTCCAAACCCGATAGCTAATTTACATATTGCAGCAGCTGGTCAAGCAATAACCGCTATTCAAGCGTCTCATAATGGGGTCGCAGATCAATCAGGAATGCTTACTTTTTTAAGATCAAGAGGAACTATTAATGTTCCAACAGGCATATTAGGAGGAGATCGTTTAGGTAAGTTAGAATTTAATGGATGGGATGGTTCGTCTTGGTCTGAAGCCGCTAGTATAAAGGCAGTTGCAGATGAAAATTTCACTATAGGAACTCGGGGAACTCGGGTAGAATTTCATACAACTCCCATTGGAACAAATACCTCCTCAGAGGTAATGAGGTTATTAGATAATGGAGATATTAGTTTAGCAATGACGGGTGGAGATGTTAGAGTAAGTAATGCTTATTTTATGCCCAATGTTGATGGAGTTGCTAATCAAGTATTAACAACAAATGGAGCAGGAGTTACAAGTTGGCAAACACCAGCAGGAGGTAGCTTGTGGAATTTAAATGGATCTGACATTAATTATATGACTGGTAGAGTAGGTATAGGAATTGTGACACCCGTTAGTAGTTTTAACATTATTTATACTGGAATAGATACAGAAGCAAGTTTGGTTAATTATACTAATAACTCAGCTGCCGGTATTGGAACAGGGTATTTTGTTGGAGCGAATAATACTGGGATAGGGTCAATTACAGCTGCAGGATTTACGGTCAATACATCTTCTAATTCTTCAGAAACAAAAGCGATAGATGCGAACAATATTGCTAACGGAACAACTAATTATGGTATAAAATCTGTTGCTATTGGAGCTGGGTTAGACAATTATGGTGGTGATTTCTCTGCTTCAGGAGGATCTTCAACTAATACAGCAATTAGGGCTTTAGCTGAAGCTAGCGGAACATCACAGGCTACGGGAATTTATGCTACAGCACAAGGAGCAACAAATAATACAACCTATGGTGTTTACGGTCAAAATGCTTCATCTACAACTGGTGCCGCTTACGCTGGATATTTTCAAAATTTAAATAGTACAGGGAGTGGAACTTATGGTGTGCGTTCAAATGTAAGTTCAACGAATACGAATAACCAATACGGATTCTATGCTGGTGTTAATTCAGGAGGAGGAGGAACTAAATATGGATTATATTCTTCTGTTACAGGAGGAACAACCAATTGGGCAGGTTACTTTGCAGCAGGAGATGTTTATATAGGAGCTGGTTTAGTTATACCTACAAATGCTGGTGCAGGAAAAGTATTAACCTCTGATGCTACTGGTAATGCTACATGGAAGACGGGACAGATAGCATTTGAAGCTGTTCCTGCAGGTGTTGGCCAAAACTTTAATAGTGTTCCACAATCAGTAGATTTATCGGTTGGCACTTTCAATATGGGCGGAGCATACAATTTTTCTGGAAGTGAGTTTATCGCTCCTGTTAGTGGAGTATATAGCTTCCAATGCCAAATAACAGTGAAGGGACAAAGTGCTAGCCCTAGTTTGAATTTTACATTAGAAATGTTGAAAAATTCGGCTTCTTTTAAGACAAGTACAAATGAAATTTCGGACACTGATTCTGAAACGGTAACAATTAATATAACCATGTCGTTAATAGCCGGAGATAAAATATCATTTCAGGCATACCACGATGTTATTGGTGGATTTGTTGTTGCTACTTCTTCAATTCAAAACACATGGTTTAGCGGTCATTTAGTTTTTGAAAATTAAATTATTATTAAATAATAAAGATTATGAAAATAAAAATCACAATACTAACAGCAATCTTATTTTTAAGTCTAAGAATATTTGCACAATCACCAGAAGCAATTAATTATCAGGCAGTCGCGAGAGATTTATCAGGTAATCCAATGGTTAATTCGCCTATAACGTTAATTTTCGATGTATTACAGGGCTCTTCAACAGGACCTTCAGTATATTCTGAAAATCATGCAGGGGTGAGTACAAATGCATTTGGTTTATTTACTACTGAGATAGGAAATGGGACATCAACTTTAGGAACTTTTGCTGGAATAGCTTGGGGAACATCTGCATTTTATTTACAAGTAACAGTTAATGGTGATGTAATGCTAGCAACTCAATTGCTATCAGTTCCTTATGCCTTGTTTTCAAAAACATCAGGGAATGGGCCTCCTGGATTACCAGGAAATAACTCATTAGCAAACGCTATAGCAGAAGCCCCTGGGGTAAACTGTTTTAATGGAGGAACTATGATAGACGTTGGAGTAGATGATAATGCTGATGGAACATTACAGACATTAGAAATAGATTTCACTTATTATGTATGTAATGGAGATACTGGTGTAGTTGGTCCTCAAGGACCAATAGGATTAGCAGGGACTACTGGCGCAGTTGGTCCAACAGGTGCTACTGGAGCCATTGGAGCAACTGGTCCAGCCGGAGCAATTGGTTCAGCAGGGCCAACAGGCGCAGTCGGGGCTGTGGGTGCCACAGGTTCCCAAGGGCCAATTGGTTTGACTGGTGCTGCCGGTCCAGCAGGGGCAATAGGACCTGCCGGAGTAATTGGTTTA
>JAESTF010000286.1 GCA_016763795.1 Flavobacteriales bacterium | reverse complement strand
TTTTCTTTTAAAACGTTTAATTTTTCATTCCAATGTTCAGTTAAGTGAGTGATGTAGAATTTTTTATTAGCGCTTTCTTGTTTTAGCTTAGTGCAAAGTATTGTAAATTCATCTCCAAAAATGGTGATTTTTGCTTCATTTCGAATTTTGTCTCTTTTCTTTTTAGCTTCGGTACTTCTTTTTTTTGCTTCAGCTATATCTATATTCATAGCGCCTTGCAATTCTTTTAATTGCTTAAGGTTAGTAATGTATTTAGGTTGTTTTTCTAAGTTGTTTATTTCAAGTATTAATTGATTTACTTCTTTAATTCCTGAATTGAAAAAACTATCAACTGTAACCATATCAAATACAGGAGGTACAAGTTGTTGATGCTCATTAGAATCAAAAAATTTTCCTGATACTGCAGAGATGTAGCCAATTTCTCCTGCTGCATTTTGGACAACCAGTACACCAAACATTTTGCCAATGGCTTCTTCATTTGAGTTGGAAATTAATCCAAATAAATTATCCCAATTAGGTTGTGCAGTTAAATATGTTTGTAATTCTTCAGTGGCTATAAGAGATAGAGGGTGAGGTTTGTAGTAAAAAGGAAATGTAAATTTTTCTGGCAAGGGGTGTGCAGAAATATCAGATTTAAATGAAGAGAAGTGGCTAACCATTGTTATAAACGATTTCAGAAAATAAAAGTAATAAAAAAGCCCTGACATTTTTAGTCAAGGCTCTTTATAATTGGTTTGGTTATTTTTTAAGCAATAATCTCTTCAGCAGAAAAATGGAAGTTTCCTTCGATTTCAGCATTCTCATCGCTATCAGAACCATGTACTGCATTTGCAGCGATAGATTCAGCATATTTTTTTCTAATTGTACCTTCAGCAGCATCAGCTGGGTTAGTAGCTCCAATTAATTTTCTAAAATCTTCCATTGCGTTATCTTTTTCTAAGATAGCAGCAACAATAGGTCCTCCAGACATATAATCAACTAATTCCCCATAAAAAGGTCTTTCTTTATGTACTTCGTAAAATTCTCCAGCTTTCTCTTTAGAAAGTTGTGTGTATTTCATTGCAACGATTTTAAACCCTGCTTCGTTAATCATATTTAAAATTCCACCAATGTAGTTTTTCTCAACTGCATCAGGCTTAATCATTGTAAATGTTCTGTTTGTTGCCATTATATTTTGTTTTATTTTTTGACTAGTAAATTGGCGGCAAAAATAAGGGTTTTAATTGATTATTTTTTATTGGATACTGATTATATTATTCAATAAAAAATAGTCAATAATCATTCAACCAAGGTTACCGTTTTTACATTATCTTTAATGTTACGCTCTATTAAAATTCTGCGAGGATCAATTGCTGCTTTCACAGGTAGTGAATCCACTTCAAACGTAAAGTTCATTTTTTCTTTATCGAATTTTACACGCTTATAGAACATTAATTCTTTTTCATCAGTATCAGCAAAAACACCAATATCTGCCCAGTCGTTAACATCAACATTTGTTTCTTTACCAATAGTATCAGCTTTTAGTTTGTACGCTTCAATATCCATGGTTACTTCATATTTTCCGTTGGTTAATTTTTTATAGTTAGCCTCTTTCAAACGGTAATCATATAAAGTAATTTCTTTGAACCAATCATCAATTAAATATTTTAAAGAATCAGGAACTTGTGGTTCAAGGTGTCTTAAAAAATCTAATGATGTAGGGTAGGGAGGTTTTGCATAACGGTATTCATCTAAAAAACTCTTCATTGCATTATTCACCTTTTTTTCACCAATGTAATCCTGCAAAGCGTATAGAATAACACTTCCTTTTCCGTAATGGATGTACTGTTGGTTTTCAACTTTGTAAAGCGGCAATTCTTTTTTCTGTTCAAACGCTCTACCTCTTAAATACCTGTCGTAATCGTACTTTAAGAATTTTCGCATCTGAATAGGATCATTATTAACTTCTCTTTTCATTACCATTAAAGAAGAGTATTCAGCAAAACTTTCAGAGAACATAGTTGCTCCTTGCATAGTTGCCCCAACAACTTGATGTGCCCACCATTGGTGTGCCATTTCGTGAGATACAACAGCATCAATAACATTGTTGTCTGTAGAGTCTTCTAAGTTTACAATAAAACCAAAAGATTCAGAGTAAGGCATTGTTCCTGGGAATGCTTGGGCAAACGTAGCATACCTTGGAAATTCAACAATACGAGCTTGTTTGTGGAAATAAGGTCCAAAGTTTTCCGTGTAATATTTTAATGATTTCTCTATTGCATTTGACATTTTATCAATGTTGTAAGCATGTGCTTTATCATAATAAACTTCAATATCAATTCCGTTCCATTTTTTACGAGCCACTTCATATCGTGCTGACATAAAATTGAAGAAGTTTTGAGATTTATGATCTACTTTATAGTTGTAATAGTTCCTTTCATTTTCTTTCCATTCTTTAATTAAAGAACCAGGCGCAATAGCCAATTGATCAGAAGATGTTGAAATTACTGTTTCTACATTTACCCAATCAGAAGAGCCATTAGAAAGGTAATTTACATTACACGCTTTCCCACAATTAGTTTGCAGTTTAGGCATTCTTTCTTTTTCTGGTAAATCGTATTTTTTCCGATCACTTTTATCGCTTAATTCATATTGATCACTATAACCAAAAGCAGGAAGGATAGAGAAGTTATTGATAAAGGTTCCGTTATTTATAGCGCTAGAACCACCACCATTATTATCAAATCCTTTTGCAATAGATGAAGCTTCAACAACTAATACTAATCTTTCATTTGGAGCAAGAGGCTTGTCTAGCTTGTAAATTAAATAACCTAAATCCTTATCTTCAAAAACTAATTTAGCATTTTTAAGGTGGATTTTCATGTTCCAATCTTCATCAACTATATAGTGTAGAGAGTCAATAGTTTCGTTGGTTTGGTTTTGAAGAATAATTGCCGATTTAGCCAATAATTTTTGCTCTCCAGGAAAAATATCAATTACATATTTTATATCAGTAACTTTTGGTTGAGCAATTCCTTCATACTTTTTAAAGTCTTTTTCATACCTAGCTTGTCCTTCTTCAATTTCATCACTACCTTTAATAATGTTTAACACTTTTGTATTGTAAAAAACAAAGCTTGCTGTAGCAATCCATAAAACAGAAACAGTTATTAACCCTAAAGCATATTTTGGCGTTAAGTGTTTTTTTGCAGATTTCATTCTGTTTTTAAAGCCAAATGTTACACCTCTTACCCATATCAATCCACCTAAAACTAATAACAATGCTCCGAATAATATCCAATAAAGATTAAACCAATTTGAGCCAGTTAAAGCAGCCCCAAAACCATTCAAATCAGAATACGTGTATGATGGGCCAGAACCAATGCTCAGCATATTGGTTTGAACTTCAAGAATTAAGAAGAATAAATCGAGCAAGAACAATAATAAAATAGATACAAAATAACCTAAATACTTATTATTAATAATGATTTGAACAAATACCAAAACACATGACCAAATAATATACATAGGAAAAGCAGTGTATAAGAAATCTTGTGCATAAAGGCCTAATTCTAATTTTGTGTAGCCATTAAATAGTTGGTAGAGAATAGCTCCGCCAATAAAGAATATGTTTAAAATTGTTCCAACAGTAATTAAGGATAGTGTTTTTGCAATTAATGAAATTACAGAACCATGTGGAGTAGCATCAATAACTTCATTAATGTGACTGTCTCTATCTCTCCAAACTAATTCTCCACTAAAGAACACCAGTATAATCAGCACGAAAAAAGCTGAAATGCCGTTAACTGTTCCCATCATTTTGTAGGTAACGGGATAAGATTGAAGCCCCATGTAATCAAATCCTCCCCATAGATTTGCGGTAAGCATTAACGCACAAATCACAAATAAGATTTTGAATAAATTACTCTTGATAATATTGTAAAAATTGAGTTTAAAGAAACTCGTAAACTGAGTAAAAGAAGTGCTCAAATCAAATGTAGCAACGGTTGATGGTAAATCTAAAATTGCAGAAGTGTCTCTTTCGTTTTTTATAGCTTTCTGTTTTTTAACTTTTTGATTTTTTGCTTTAAAGCTGAAAGAAAAATAAGAGGCAAATAGAATAACAAATCCTACAACAGCCCAAAGAATTCTGTTGAGCAATAATAAACCATTGAAAGAAGCTCCAATGGTGTTTTTATCGTTTGGAGTAAAATATTTGGTGTCTATACTAAAAGCTCTAATTCCAAAAACATCAGACAAAGCAGCTATGGTTTCGTTATCAATATCAGAAGTTAACGTTCCTGAAATAGTGTAAGCAACAATAATAACAATAGTTCCTAAAAAAGAAATAATGGTATTTTTCCATTTGGTTGCGATGGCAAAAATAATTGCTCCAGCAAAAAACATATTCGGTAAAATAAATAGGAGGTAAGTATTTATAAATGTTTCAGCATAAAAAGGGCCAATTCTATCAGCAGTAATTTCTCCAGTTAAAGGGCCAAGCTCTGCACCAACTAAAAAACCAATAAAAATTCCACAAAGTGGGATGGTAGAAAGAACTAACGCTCCAGCAAATCTCGCAAAGAAGTAGTTCATCTTGTTGATAGGTGTACTAAAAAGAATCTCATTGAAATTGTATTTGTAATCTCTTAGCGCTGCATTATTGAAAAACGCAGTAGAAATTAATAAGGCAATTAACGAAAGACTTGCTGTTAAGCCTGAAATAGTATGAGGAGCATTTAGATAAACGTTACTTGAACCTCCAATAGATTCTCCGAAAATGACCATTAATGCACTAGCAAGTGCCATTAAAAACATAAATATGTAAATCATTGGTCGCATTAAAGCAGTCCCAATTTCTTTTATAAAAAATTCTTTAAACATTGTAAACAGTTTATAAGGTTATTTGTTAAATAGGTTTAGATAGTTGCTTCTTCTGAAACATTAATTTTAGAAAAGAAAACATCTTCTAATCCTGGCGCAACGCTTTCGAATCCTGCTCCTGGATTAGAATCACTTAATACATGGATTAATGGCTTACCTGCAACCATTTTATCAGAAATTACCGTATAGTCTGTTTTGTATTCCTTGATTTCGTTTCGTTCAATAATTTTTTGCCAAACTTTACCATTTAATTCGCTAATTACAGCTTGTGGTGTTCCTTGGTAAACCATTTTTCCTAAGTTCATTATTGCCATGTTTGAACAAAGTTCAGTAACATCATCAACAATGTGTGTAGAAAGAATAATAATAACATCTTCAGCAACATCAGCTAAAAGATTGTGAAACCTGTTTCTTTCTCCGGGATCTAAACCTGCAGTAGGTTCATCTACAATAATTAATTTAGGAGAACCAATTAACGCTTGTGCAATACCAACACGTTGTTTCATTCCTCCAGAGAATCCTTTTACTTTTTGATGTCTTTTGGCAAATAAATTCACTTTTTGTAAAAGATATTCAACTAATTCTTTACGTTCTTTTCCATTGCTAATTCCTTTTAAAATAGCCATGTGGTCTAATAGCTGAAATGCTGTGATTTGAGGGTACACACCAAATTCTTGAGGCAAGTAACCCAATACTTTTCTTAGTTCTGTTGGGCTTTTAAAAATATCGATATCATCTAAAAAAGCAGAGCCGTTATCAGC
>JAESTF010000285.1 GCA_016763795.1 Flavobacteriales bacterium | reverse complement strand
TCGAAATATTACAGCAATTAAGTATGAAGCAAAAAAGAAGATAACTACTTCAACTTTATGGATGTGGGGAGCAATAGGTTTAGTAGCTTTACTGTTAGGTTATATGTCTTATAAAATGATAACCGAAATGGAGAGAAGTAAATAAATGACAATAGTAAACAGATATTATAGAGATTTTGTATTGATAATAGTTTTTGTTCTCACAGCCATTGTATTGTATTTTCTAGACCCAATAGCACAAGATTTAGCCTATCATAAGTTTTCTGACTGCAGAACGTTTCTAGGAATTCCACATTTTATGGATGTAATAAGTAATATTCCGTTTGTAGTTATTGGGGTTATGGGAATGCGTTTGTTGGGGAAAGCTTATCGTAAAAAAACAATGGCTTACTTTTTAATGTCTTTTACATTATTTATTGGAGTTATTTTAACAGGTTTTGGATCAGCTTTTTATCATTACTCACCTAATAATTTTACGCTAATTTTTGACCGTTTGCCAATGACGCTAGTTTTTACCGCTTTTTTTGCTTCTATTATTTATGATTATGTAGATAGAAGAGCTGGTGCTTGGTCATTTTATGGATTTTTATCCTTAGGGATTTATAGTGTTATCTATTGGTATTATACCGAAATAATTGGAGTAGGAGATTTGCGAATGTATGCGTTTGTTCAGTTTTTTCCGATAGTGGCAGTACCATTAATTTTAATGTTTTATAAAAATAATCAGCTTTATACCAAACAATTATTACATGTTTTTGGGGCGTATGTTATGGCAAAAATATTTGAGTATTTTGATGCTTCTATTTTTGAATTCTTAGGCTTTATTAGCGGTCACACCATTAAGCATTTAACAAGTGCTTTGGCAGTTTATTTTATCTATCAGGTTTATCAGAAAAGAATACTAGAATGAAAAAAAGAATTTTAATAGTATTAGCAGTTGTTTTTGTGCTGCTTTCAAGTTTAGTAATGGCAGTAACAAATCCAGTAATTGTTAAGTCTAATTTAGTAAAAAAAATAGAAGTTGATGCTGATCGAATTAAAAATGACGTAGTTACGCTATGTTCAACGACTAAACCTCGAAATGCCCAAAACTTAGAATCATTAAATGAAGCGGCTAGTTATATTGCTGATGAATGGCTTAAATTGGGTTTAGAAGTTGACACTCAAAAATATGTTGTAGATGGAAAAGAATTCAAAAATTTAATTTGTTCATTTGGGCCTAAAGATACTGACCGTATAATAGTTGGAGCACATTATGATGTGTGTGAAGAACAAGCTGGAGCAGATGATAATGCAAGTGGAACAGCTGGGATATTAGAATTAGCTCGCTTACTACAAAAGCATCAACCAGAATTAACTTATCGGATAGATTTAGTCGCTTATACGCTAGAGGAACCGCCATATTTTAGAACAAAATTTATGGGAAGTGCAGTTCATGCTAAATACTTGTTTGATAATAAAATACCAGTAAAAGCAATGTTGTGTTTGGAGATGATAGGCTATTTTTCTGAAGAAAAAGGATCTCAAGATTATCCAGTAGGTATACTAAAGCTATTTTATCCCAATAAAGGAAACTACATCAGTGTGGTAAGTAAAATGGGAGGAGGAAATGGGAGGCTAACAAGAGAAGTAAAGAAAGGAATAAAGCGAGGGAGTGATATAGATGTAACTTCAGTAAATGCACCTGCTTCAATGCCTGGAATCGATTTCTCAGACCATTTAAATTATTGGAAATATGATTATCCTGCCGTTATGGTAACCAATACCGCTTTTTATAGAAACAAAAATTATCATCAACCAACGGATTTGCCAGAAACCTTAGATTATATTAAAATGGCTGAGGTAATAAAAGGAGTTTATAATGCTATAATTCATTTTAAATAGAAAACCATGTATGTAAGTTTTTGGGAGAAAAATGCCTTTTATAACAATATAGATTACGCTATTATTGGTAGCGGAATAGTAGGACTGTCAACAGCCATTGAATTGAAAAATAAATATTCTGAAGCTAAAGTTGTAGTATTGGAAAAAGGATTTTTACCAAGTGGAGCAAGTACTAAAAATGCAGGTTTTGCTTGTTTTGGTTCTCCAACAGAAATATTAAATGATTTAACCAAAATGACCGAAGAAGAGGTCTTTTTGATGGTAGAAAAGCGCTGGAAAGGGTTACTAAATTTAAAAAATTTATTAGGTGAAGAAAACTTGGGCTTTGAGGAATTAGGTAGTTGTGAATTATTTACCAATGCAGATGAGGTTATCTATCAAAACACCATTGAGAAGCTTAATTATTTAAACAATTTTTTAAGGCCAATTTTTAAGGAGGATGTTTTTGAAATAAAAGATGAATTAGTTGCCAAATTTGGGTTTTCAACTATTGAGCATGTTATTACAAATAAATTTGAAGGGCAGATTGATACAGGAAAAGCAATGAAAAACTTATTAAAGTTAGCAAAAAATAAAGGCGTTGAAATTTTAAATGGAGTAGCCGTACAATCAATAAAACAAGGGAATAAGAAAGTAGCTATTGCATTAAAAGATTTTGAAATAGAAGCTAAAAATGTAATTGTAGCGACCAATGGCTTTGCAAAACAAATCCTACCAGAGTTAGATATTGAGCCAGCAAGAGCACAGGTCTTAATTACAGAACCAATAGAAGGATTAAAATTAAAAGGGACATTTCATTACGAACAAGGTTATTATTATTTCAGAAATGTAGGAAACAGAGTATTGTTTGGTGGTGGAAGAAATTTAGCTTTTGAAACGGAGAATACAACTGAATTTAATTTAACCCCAACCATACAAAACAGGTTAGATCAACTACTAAAAGAGGTGATTCTTCCTTACAAAAAGGATGTTAAAATAGAAATGCGTTGGGTAGGAATTATGGGGGTTGGAGATAAAAAAACAACGATAGTAAAGCAACTCGATAATAATATTTATTGTGCTGTACGAATGGGAGGAATGGGAGTGGCTATAGGCTCTTTAATAGGAAAAGAAGTTGCGGAGTTAATTTAGTTTATCGAACAAAATGACGTCTGTAACCTTATATACAGTGTTTTCGTAGTATAAAGTAGGTATTTAAAACTATTTATTATGAAAAGCATACTAATTCTTTCTGATTATAGCGATTGTGCTTTAAACGCTATCAAATTTGCAGCAGATTTATCAAGAAAATTTGATGCGAGAATTCATGTAACTCATATCCACCAAATAGTAGTACCAGGAGATATAGCTTTTAATATTAATACGTATGTTCAAATTTCCTCCAAGGAAAAAGAAATTTTTAAAACATATATAAAAAAATTGTCTCAGCAAGATTTTATGAAAGGCATAAAACTTCAAAGTAGTTTAGATACAGTATATCAACTTTATGATGTTTTGGTTATGGATAAATACGATGATATTGATATGATTGTAATGGGCTCTAACGGTGTAGATGGAATAAAAGAATTTTTTATAGGATCAAACACTCAAAAATTCATTCAATTAGCCCACTGCCCTGTAATTGTAATTAAAGATGAAGTTAAGGTGTCAAATATAAAATCGATTGTTTTTGCTTCAGATTTTAAACAGGAAGTAATCCCAAAATTTCATGTAATTAGAGATTTTGCTCAAAAAATTGGTGCGAAATTACATTACTTAAAAATAATGACTCCAAAAGATTATAGTGTAGAAGATAAAGAAATGAATGATATTGCTGATTTTGTAAAATCGACAGGAATTAATGCTAATGATGTTAGTTTATATCAGTCAGTAAGTGTGGAACAGGGTATTATTAAATATTGTAAAGAGACAAAAGCTAATATGATTGCTATTGAAACACATGGAAGAACCGGGTTTTCTCATTTAATTAAAGATAACATCGCAGAAAGTCTTTCAAACCATATTCTTATTCCAATGTTTAGTGTAAGAATAGATGAAGAGGCTGGAGCTTTAAGTGATGGAATTGTAGAATTTTTAATAAGAAAGAATTTAATCATTAAAAAACAGAGTTATGGATAATCATGTATATAAAATAATAGAGATTACAGGAACATCAAATAATTCAAGTGATGAAGCAGTAACTAATGCTGTTTCAAAAGCGTCAAGTTCAATTAATAATATTAGGTGGTTTCAGGTTATTGAAACACGAGGGTCAATCAGCAATGGAGAGGTTGATAGATGGCAGGTAACTATAAAAATTGGATTTACAATGAATTAAGAAGTTTGTATTTTTTTCTTATTTAATTAAGAGATGGTAGATAATAAGTTCAAATTTGACGTTTTTTTGATTGTAACAATTTGTAGTATTAGCTTTTTTTCGCTCAAGATGTATATCACAGATAAAGTGGTGATATCTTAATAATTGCTGTTTCTCTGACAGTATTCAAATCAACTTTTAAAAGGAGGAATAAACGAGTTAGTGATGAATTTACTTTAATGAAGCCAATTCTTAGCTAGGGAACACCTTTTGCTCATTAATTTTAAAGTTTAACCTTAATAAAAAGGACTTAGGTTTAAATTTAGAAAGTTTCGACTTAAGTGATGAATGCAAATTGATGTTGTTCAAGAGTTATTGAATAATTGATGTAAATCGACTCGCTTAATTAGAAGAGATGGTTAAGTTTGATTCCTTAAACTAGTCTTGTTTTACATATGAATATTACCAATCAAATTAGTAAGGAGCTAAATATATCCTCAAAAAATATAGAAAAGGTATTAGAACTGTTTAAAGAAGGAGGTACAATTCCTTTTGTAGCACGTTATAGAAAGGAAGCGACAGGTAATTTAGATGAAGTTCAATTAATAAATATTAAAGATAAGCATACATATTGGGAAGGTTTTTTAAAACGTAAAGCAAGTATTTTAGAATCCATAGCGTCTCAAGGTAAATTAACGACCGATTTAGAAGCTAAAATAAAAGCAGTGTTGGTGTTGACGGAATTAGAAGATCTTTATTTGCCTTACAAGCAAAAACGTAAAACAAAAGGAGAGAAAGCGATAGAACAAGGATTAAAACCGTTGGCAATTTTCATTCAAAAAAATCAAAGTTCAAATGATATTAAAGATAAAGCACTCTCTTTTGTAAAAGGAGAAATTGAAGACGATAAACAAGCGATAGATGGCGCTGTAAATATTTTATCAGAATGGATTTCCGAAGATAAATGGGTGAGAGATCAGTTGAGAGGACAGTTTCAACGATTCGCTGTAGCAAGCTCTAAAGTGAAAAGAGGAAAGAAAGAAGAGGGCGAGAAATACAAAGATTATTTTGAGTTTTCGGAGAAAGTACAGCGAATGGCTTCACATAGAGTATTGGCATTATTTAGAGCAGAAAAAGAAGGCATTTTGAGTTTTAGTGTTAATGTAGATGAGGAGAGAGTAATTCAAAACATTCATCATAAGATAAGTAGAAATTATGCTTCAAACACTCTCGTGGATAGAGCAGTTACTGAATCTTATAAAAGAATTTTACAACCTAATTTCGAATCAGAAATAAAGAAAGAGCTAAAAGAAAAAGCAGACGTAGATTCAATTGGTGTATTTGCTGAAAATTTAAAACAACTCTTATTACAATCTCCTTTAGGAGCTAAAAATATTATGGCAATAGACCCTGGTTTTAGATCAGGATGTAAGGTTGCCGTATTAAATAAGAATGGTGATTTTACAGAAAATGTAACAATTTTCCCTCACCCTCCTCAAAACAAAATAGAAGAAACGAAGAAGACATTATTACAATTGGTTCAAAAAAATAACATTGAAGCAATAGCCGTAGGTAATGGAACTGCTGGGTTAGAAACTGAAAAATTATGTAGAGATTTATTTAAAGAAACTGATATTCAAGTTTTTTCGGTAAATGAAGCTGGAGCGAGTATTTATTCTGCTTCCGAAATTGCAAGAGATGAGTTTCCTGAGCTAGATTTAACAGTTAGAGGAGCTATTTCTATCGGAAGACGATTAATTGATCCGTTGGCAGAATTGGTTAAAATAGATGCTAAATCTATTGGTGTAGGACAATATCAGCATGATGTTAATCAGCCATTACTAAAACAAAAATTGAATGAAGTAGTTGCTTCTTGTGTAAATCATGTTGGAGTAGAACTGAACACAGCTTCTTATCCTATATTATCGCACGTAAGTGGTTTGGGAACAACTTTAGCAAAAAATATTGTTGCTTATCGCGAAGAAAATGGTGATTTTACAGAACGGAAACAATTGCTTAAAGTTCCTAAAATGGGGAAGAAAACTTACGAGCAAGCAGCTGGATTTTTGAGAATAGAGAAAGGAAAGAATCCATTGGATAACACGATTATTCATCCAGAGACTTATAAGCTAGTTGCTGAATTATTGAAACTGAATAACTCTAAAATTAATGATGTAATTGGAAAACAATTAATTAGTGATGCAACTATTAACGCTTTAAAAGAAAAGTACGATGGTTATACCATAGATTTTATTGTAAATGAATTACAAAAACCAACAATAGACCCTAGAGAACCATTAGAAGAAGCTACTTATAACAGTATTGATAGTATTGAAGGTTTACAAGTAGGAATGCAATTAACAGGAACGATAAATAATATCACCAACTTTGGAGCTTTTGTAAATATTGGAATTAAAGAATCTGGTTTGGTTCATATTTCAGAAATATCTAACACATTTGTTTCTAATATTCAGGAAGTGGTTAAGTTAAATCAGCAAGTAGATGTTACCGTTCTGTCGGTAGATTTAGCGAGAAAGAGAGTACAGTTGAGTATGAAATAGAATTTATTTAATTTTTACCACAACACTTTTTAAATTTCAAACCACTTTCACAAGGGCAAGGACTGTTTCTTCCTATTTTCAACCTTGTTTGATTCATATTCTTGTTAGCCATTTTTTGGCCAAATATTTCTTCTAATAATTGATAAAGTTCAGGATGCTTTTTTGACAATAATTTAGGACGCTCAAAAAAGTATTCACTAGATACAGCAAAAAACTCCTCTTTATTTGTTCCTCCATAAGGGTTGATGTCAGATCTATTTTGATAAATTTCTTCTATTTTTTTATTAATTAAATCGAGCCAAGGTATTGTGTATTGTTTTTCTAATAATACAGATGGTACTCCATCAATGCGACCATCCATTTTATCAATTAAATGAACAAACTCATGTATTGCAGTATTTCTTTTATCCGATTCATTCTGGAAACCATGATGTAATGCTTTTTTTGAGAGTATCATTTTTCCATTCATATAGCCTGTACCAACCATGCCTAGAATTCTTCTTTCGGTTCCTTCAGTTTCAAACTTATCGTTAAACATTTCAGGGTAAATCAATACTTCATCTAAGTTAGTATATGTCCAATTATCAAAACCGAAAATGGGAATAACGGCACTTGATGCAACAAGGATTTTATCTTCTGCATTTACAGTGGTTTCTATTCCTATAATTCGATGATTTAGAATAAACTCTTGAACTTGATATTCAAAACGCTTTTTTTCGGCCTTATTAAGCGTATTATAAAAAGGTATTTTTTGAGTTAATGTAATTCGCCATTTAGGGGAGAATGGAGAGTTAGGTTTTTCCATTTATCTTTACTCCATACTTTTTTAATTGCAATTATAGCAACAATAATAAAAAGGAATGTAAAGACGATAGGCATAAATTTGTTTTTATCAAACTTAAGGAATATTGATGAATGAAAATAAAGCCAAGACTGGAAAATATCTTTACTACCTTTGCTCTACTAAAATTACGCTGAGTATGAAATTTGGAACACTTGCTTTAAATGATGCTATTTTAAAAGGATTAGCGGCAGAAAATTATACTATACCAACACCAATTCAAGAAAAAACAATTCCTTTAGTTTTAGAAAGAAAAGATGTGATTGCATCCGCTCAAACCGGAACGGGAAAAACGGCAGCGTTTGCCTTACCAATTCTTCAAATTTTATTTAGCGGACAAGATACTGTTCGAGGGGGGAAGAATGTAAAGGCTTTAGTCTTGAGTCCGACAAGGGAATTAGCAGAACAAATTAATGAGAGTTTTAAAGCTTACGGAAAATATACTAATTTAAGAACGGCTGTTGTTTATGGAGGTACCTCAATTGATCCTCAGAAAGAAAAACTAAATAAAGGAGTAGATATTTTAATAGCTACACCTGGAAGGTTATTAGATTTAGCAAAACAAAATTATGCAAGGCTAGGAGGGGTTGAAATTTTAGTGTTAGATGAAGCTGACTTATTGTTAGACATGGGTTTTATAGATGACATTAATAAAATTAATAAACTATGTGCTGAACATAAACAGACCTTATTGTTTTCGGCAACAATGCCTCCCAAAGTATTAGGTCTAGCGAACACTGTTTTAAGAAATCCTGAAAACGTTAAAGTTTCTCCAGTAGCATCTACAGCAAAAAATGTACAACAACAATTGTACTACGTTCCTATTGGTAAAAAAATAGAGTTGTGTTTACACCTTTTGCGTAATACCATAAAAGGTAATATTATTATTTTTAGAAGAACAAAGTTTGGCGTGGATAAACTTGAAAAATCTTTATTAAATAATGGTTATAAGGTAGCGACCATTCATGGCGATAAATCTCAAGCTGCCCGACAAGAAGCATTAAATAGTTTAAAAGATGGAGAAGTTAATATCTTAATAGCAACAGATGTTGCAGCAAGAGGTCTTGATGTGGATAATTTGGATGCCGTAATCAATTTTGATTTACCCAATATTCCAGAATCTTATGTTCATAGAATTGGTAGAACAGGTAGGGCTGGAAAGACTGGTGTTGCTTATTCGTTTTGTGCTGCAGAAGAAAAACCTTATGTAATTAGCATACAACGATTAATTACTAAAATTATAACGGTTGTAGATGATCATCCATATCCGTTAGACCCAAAAGAGAAGCCACAAGTGCATAAAAGACAAGGCAGTAAATATAAAAAAGGAAGAAAATCTGTAGCTTCTAAGAAAAAGAAAAAACGATGGTACTAATGGGACAAAAATTTTATATTTTTTTAGCTAAAATGAATAAAGCAATTTTACCTAGTTATACTAAACAGGGGTTAGATTTGGCAAAAGCAACAAAGTTTCAGTTGGCTATTTTTGGCTGGAGAGTTTTTGTGACTAAGCGAGCATTAGGTTAATTATTGTATTCCGAAAACAATTCGTTAGAAATAAAATTGGTCAAATCATTTCTTTTTTTCGTGTAAATTGATAACTTTATATGCGAATTAAAATGAGTTAACCATGAAAAATATATTGCTAATTATATTAGTTACAATTTCTATTATTTCAGTTGGGCAGACAATAGAAAGAGAAGTTATATCCTCTAACGGTAATTTTTATTCTAATTCAGCAGGACAATTAAGTACTACACTTGGCGAAATAATTATTTCTACAGTAAGTAGCAGTATTAATACTTTAACTCAAGGGTTTCACCAAACGCAAATTACTGTTACAAACATAAAAGATCATCAAACTGATTTTGAAATGAATGTTTATCCTAACCCAACTTCTAATTTTATAACGATAAAGGTGAAAGAGTTAAAAGAAAAAACCTCTTTTTCAATCTATACTGTTGAAGGTAAAATGATATTAAGTAATTCACTTACCTTATTAGAAACTAAGTTAAATGTAGTAACCTTTGCTAAAGGAAATTACTTTTTAAAGATTACTCAAGACAAAAAAATAATAAAGACCTATAAAATAATTAAACAATAAATTATGACTAAAAAGATCCTACATTTATTTATCGCTTCCATTTTAAGTGCATCGCTATATGCACAAGCCCCAGAATCATTTAAGTATCAAGCTGTAGTTAGAAGTGCTGCAGGTGTTGTTATTGCTAATCAACCTGTAAGCTTTCGTTTAACTCTACATCAAACAAGTACTACGGGAACAATTATTTACTCAGAAACACAAACCATGAACACAAATACTTATGGTTTAGCAAATATGAATATTGGTAGCGGTTCATTAGTGAGTGGTGCTTTTTCAACCATTAATTGGGCTAATGGACCTTTCTTTTTAGAAGTAGAGTTTGATCCGACAGGAGGTTCTGCTTACACTTCTATGGGAACATCACAATTGTTAAGTGTTCCTTATGCTTTGTATGCTAAAACAAGTGGCAGTAGTATTCCTGGACCAGCAGGAGCAATTGGACCAACAGGATTACAAGGGCCAATTGGAGTAACAGGTCCGGCTGGTGCTGGAAATACTTTAGACATGGCTTATGATGAAGGAGGAGCGGGAAGTGGAAGGTCAATTACTGTAGATGCTGGTGAAGTAGATATTTCTGCGGCAACTGCAAATGGAATAGGATTAAGAACAACAAATACGAATACAGATGTTGCTATGATAACAAACTCTACTAATGCTTCAAACACTTTTAGTACGCTGCAAAGCTCAAGTAACTCATCTTCAACAAATGCTTCGGCAATTATTGGAAATACAGATGGTGCAGCTTGGGGTGTTACAGGCCAAGCAAGTGCTATTTCAGCAGCAGGAGCAGCAGTTTATGGTAGTAATTTAAGAACAGCTGGTGGACATGGAGTTTTAGGTATAGGTGTAAATGGAGTTGTGGGACAAACTAGTTATCAATCTGGCTTTGGATCTTATGGTTCAAATTCTGATGTAAATACTCCAACAGGAAATGCTGTTGGAGCGTATGGAATTGGCTATATTGGTGTTTGGGGAGATGTAAACCCTGCTAATGCGTATGGTGTTTATGCCAATGGAGATATAGGAGCAGCAGGTGTAAAATCTTTTTCTATTGATCATCCTAAAGATCCAGAAAATAAATATTTAAGACACTTTAGTATTGAATCAAATGAAGTGTTGAATATGTACAGAGGTAACATCGCTTTCGATTTAAACGGAGAAGCAACTGTAACATTACCTCATTATTTTGAGGACATAAATATTAATTTTAGTTATCACTTAACTCCTGTTGGGGGCTATGCATCACTTTATATTAAAGAAAAAATTAGTAACGGTAAATTTGTTATTGCAGGTGGTATTAGTGGTTTAGAGGTTTCTTGGACGGTATATGCAGAACGTAATGATCCTTACTTACAAAAATATCCGGAAAGAAGAACTGTAGAGCCAGAAAAAGAAAGTTGGAATAAAGGTAAATACTTACGACCAGACCTTTATAATCAATCTAATGATAAAAAGATAGTAAAACCTTTACCTAAACAAGAACAAAAGAAATTGGAAACGATTAAGTAATTTTTCATTTCTTGAAATATTAAAAGGAGCCTAAGTAATTACTTAAGCTCTTTTTTTTGATTAAAATAGTTATGAGCGGGATATAAAAACTACTTATCAGAATGTTTTTCTGCTACAATAACAAAAATTGTGGACAATAACGGATTTATTTTATCTTTGATATGTGAAAAACATCATCTTCATATTATTTTTATTACCCTTTACTATTTTTGGACAACAGGTTGCTGATAGAGAATTTTATTTATTAGATGATTTAGTTTTAGAAGATTTAACAGAAAACGATCGATTAATATTAGATAGCTGCTTAAATTCTTTTTCATTAGCGAAAGATGATACCTCAAAAATTATTGCTTTAAACTTTATTTGCGACAACTTAGTGAGTGATGTTTGGAGTGATTATCAAATTATACAATATAAACTTATTGAAGATGTGCTTCAAGGGGTTATAACAGAAAAAGAAAGAAATGTAATTGAATTAATCAAAGGAGGTTCTTTAAATAACTTAGGTTTATATTATGAGTTTCAAGTTGGGAATACCTCAAAAGCATTAGAATTCTACTTAAAAGCGTTAACGCTGTTTGAAAAACTCAAAGATGAAATGGGTAAAGCTATGATGTTGAATAGGATAGGAACTATCTATACTAGTCAAGATAATATTGAAAAAGGGTTTGAATATTATCAACAAAGTTTAAGTATTTATCAAAAACTAAATGAGCATCAACAGATTTCAAATCCTTTAAATAATCTAGGTTCTTATTATAAAGATAAAGAAGATTATCCAACAGCATTAAATTATTATGAGCAAAGCCTATTGATAGATATAAAAAATAAAAATCAGCAAGGAATTGCGACTGTTCAGAGTAATATTGGAGGTATTTATGTTGTTCAAGAGAAATATTCACAAGCCTTAATAGTTTTTATAAAAGGGCTAAAAATATCAGAAGAATTGGGTGATAAAAATTTAATTGCGCTGTTATTAAATAATATTGGACAAATATATTACTTGCAAGGAGATTACAAAAGCGCTTATTTTAATGTTAGTAGTGCTCTGAAAATTGCAAAAGAAGCTAATTATTTAGGGCGGATAAATGCTTCCTCATTCTTGTTAAGTCAAATATATAACGCTCAGAAAGATCCTGAAAATGCATTAAAAATGTATAAAATTTATACATATACTAAGGATAGTATGACCAATAAGAGCATAAAGATTGACGCAATAAAACAACAATCTAAATATGAATACGAAAAACAAAAAGCGGTAGATGATGCTATCAATGATAAACAAAAGCAAAAGCAAGAAATAATTACTTATGCTATTGGTTTTGGATTAACATTAGTTTTAATTTTTTTAATTTTTGTTTTTAATCGTTTGCAAGTTACCCGTAAACAAAAAATAATAATAGAAGGTGCTCATAAAGAACTTTCAGAAAAAAACAAAGAAATTTTAGATTCAATCACTTATGCTAAAAGAATCCAAAATGCAATATTACCTACAGACAATTTAGTTAAAGAACTACTTAAAGATTCTTTTGTACTATATAAACCTAAGGATATTGTTGCTGGAGATTTTTATTGGGTAAAAACGTTGCCTACTGGTGAAATTATTTTTTCTGTGGCAGATTGTACAGGACATGGAGTGCCAGGAGCAATGGGGAGCATGGTTTGTAATAATGCATTAAACCGGTCGATAAAGGAATATGGTTTAACTAATTTAGGTGAAATACTAGATAAAACTAGAGAAATAGTTATAGAGGAATTTAGTTTAGAAGGAGATGTTGAAAATAAAGAAGATTATGTGAAAGATGGTATGGATATCGCTTTATGCTCGTTACAAGGAGATACATTACAATATGCAGGAGCAAACAATCCATTATGGATTGTTAGAGAAGGAGAAGTAATTATTACTAAAGCGAATAAACAACCAATAGGTAGTTTTAGAAGTTCAGAACCTTTTATAGTCCATACGATTGAATTACAAAAAGAAGATGTTATTTATATTTTTTCTGATGGTTATGCCGATCAATTTGGTGGCGAAAAAGGGAAGAAGTTTATGGCTAAAGCGTTTAGGAAGTTGTTAATTTCTATTCAAGAAAAAACAATGAGTGAACAGCAGAAAATCCTTAATGATTCATTTGAAAGTTGGAGAGGAAGTTTGGAACAGGTTGATGATGTCTGCATCATAGGTGTTAGAATATAATGTGAAACTTACTTTGAACGCTAGTCGAATTGGTATTCTTAGTGTAAAGATCTAAGTTTAGATTATTCACTTAAAATATCATTTATTATTTTTAAATGGTGGTTGGTATGAATTCTTAAAAACTTAATACTTGTTTTTAGGTTCATAAATCCAAAATAGGGGTGTTTAAAGTTGCTATTTTTAGGGAGATCTTTAAGATTGTTAATTCTATCTATAGCTTTTTGAATTGCTTCATTTAATTGTTCAAGTGTTATTTTTTCTTCGTTGATTATGGCTTTTGGAATTCTACCTTTTCCTCTAGGAATAACTCCCGTTAATAAAACACCGGATTTAATTAAATTAAAAGTAGGTTTATAGTTATTTGGATTTGATTTTTGTAAAAAATCGCATACATTAATTATTACTATCAGAGAATGATCTATATGCCAACTAACATCTTTTTTAGAAATCTCCTTATTCAATTTAGTTGAAAAAGCTATCTTTTGACTTAAATTTCCGATGGCTTTCTCGAGCAGTCTCATAACTTAAATTTAGTTAAAGTGCTTGGTTATTTTTTTACTGGTTGGAGAAGTTATACTGTAATAATAGTCAATTAACTGACCTTCTTTATTTATTAAATACTTCTGAAAATTCCATTTAACACTTGAGCTTTTAGATCCATTTTTTTCTTTAGAAGTAAGCCAGTTATATAAGGGGTGTTGATTTTCTCCCTTAACATCTATTTTTTCTGTAATCAAAAACTCTACGCCATAGTTTTTAGTACAAAAGGATTTAATTTCTGTTGCATTTCCGGGCTCTTGTTTTCCAAATTGATTACAAGGTGAACCAATAATTACTAATTCATCTTTATATTTATTATGGAGTTCCTGTAGTTCTTTATATTGAGATGTAAAACCACATTCTGAAGCCACATTTACAAATAAGATATATTTTCCTTTGTAGTCGTTAAGGCTTATTGTATTTCCATCAATATTATTGATTGTTATCTCATAAAGGTTTTTTGTGATATCCATTTTTGTTTCAGTTTGAGCGCAAGAATTAAACAAGATGGCTGAAAATGCTAAACCTGTTAATATTTTTAAGAAATTCATTTTTGAGATTCTTGTTTCTTAGGAGGCATTGGTCCTCTAAGATGGATTACCAAGCCATTTAAGAAATTACGTAAAATCTGATCACCACACTCCATGTACTTAGGGTGATCTTCTTTTCTAAATAAAGCACCAAGTTCACTTTTAGAAATTCTAAAATCTACTAATTCACAAATTTTAACGATTTCATCATCACGTAATTTATGTGCTACCCTTAATTTTTTAAATATATCGTTGTTTGTTAATCCCATTTTGTAAAGATAGTAAACTGATTTGTAAATCTAATTTTGTAATTTTTTATGAAGAAATAAAATTACACCTATATTTTTTTGTTCTACCCTTTGGCATGAATGAATGGAATTTTCAATGTAGTTCATTATTTTATCAAACCCTTCATTTTCAAATATTGGACCAGCAACTACCTTAAATTTTCCACCTTCTACAATTGCTTCTAGCAACTCTTCAGTATTGTCAATGTTGGGTATTTGAATGAAAGATATTTCCCTAATTTTTTTCAAACTAATGTTTAAACTTGTGTACATATTATTAATCTCCTGACCTAAATTTCCTACCTCAAGTTCGCTAGCATCGCCTTTAGCTTGTAGATTGTTTAATTTTGTTAAAATTGAACTTTTAGTTTCTGTTAATGTTTTGTAGAATTCAGTTATGACCTTATGTTGGTTATAAGTATTAAGTAGTTCGATTGTTTTGTTTTCTCTTTTAGCAAGGGCAAAATGAAACG
>JAESTF010000284.1 GCA_016763795.1 Flavobacteriales bacterium | reverse complement strand
CCTAAATAAATGGCAGAATTCCCAAGGATTTCTTCAATCCTCAATAACTGGTTATATTTTGCCATTCTATCGGAACGAGAAGCCGAACCCGTTTTAATTTGACCTGTATTTAATGCTACTGCCAAATCTGCAATAGTATTGTCTTCTGTTTCTCCAGAACGATGACTCATCACTGATGTAAACGAAGCTCTGTTGGCCATATCTACTGCATTAATTGTTTCTGTTAATGAACCTATTTGGTTTACTTTTATCAGTATAGAATTAGCAGATTTTTCTTCAATCCCTCTAGCCAATCTCTTTGTATTGGTAACAAATAAATCGTCTCCAACAATTTGCACTTTATCGCCAATAGCTGCAGTTAATTCTTGCCATCCTTTCCAATCATCTTCATCTAACCCATCTTCAATTGATAAAATTGGATATTTATTTGCCCAGTCTTTCCAATATGAAACCATATCCGCTGAAGATTTTTTATCTCCTGTAGATTCAAATTCATATAGTTTAGTTTCAGCATTATAAAACTCTGAGCTTGCTGCATCTAACGCAATATGCATATCATCCCCAGGTTTATATCCTGCTTTTTCAATTGCCATTAAAACAATATCAATTGCTTCTTCATTAGACCCTAGATTAGGCGCGAAACCTCCTTCATCTCCAACATTGGTTGAATGACCTTTAGATTTTAATACTTCTTTTAAATGATGAAAAACTTCAACCCCCATTCTTAATCCTTCGCTAAAAGAAGAAGCTCCAACAGGCATTACCATAAATTCTTGAATGTCAATTTTATTATCCGCATGTGAACCTCCATTTAAAATATTCATCATTGGAATTGGCAACACATTTGCGTTAACTCCCCCAATATATTTAAACAATGGAATACCTGATTCTTCTGCTGCAGCTTTCGCACAAGCCAATGAAACACCTAAAATAGCATTAGCGCCTAAATTAGATTTATTCGCTGTTCCATCTAACGCAATCATTGCATTATCAATAGAAGTTTGATCCATAATATACATTCCGTTTAACTCTTCATTAAGCGTAGAATTAATGTTCTGAATTGCTTTCTGAACACCCTTACCCATGTACATTCCCTTATCATTATCTCTCAACTCAACAGCCTCATATTTTCCAGTTGAAGCTCCAGAAGGAACCGCAGCCCTTCCTAATACACCACTTTGTGTAACTACATCAACTTCTACAGTTGGATTACCTCTTGAATCTAAAATTTGTCTTGCGTGAATCTGCGCTATGTAACTCATTTATTTCTTGGTTTATGATTTATGGTTTATGGTTTTTAGTGATGGACAATTCCAAAAACAAAACACTATACACCAATAACTAATTTACTTTTTTTCTCTAACTAAAACTTCATCAATCATTCCATAAGCTTTTGCTTCTGTAGAAGTCATCCAATAATCTCTATCGCTATCTTTTTCTACTTCTTCAATCGTTTTATTTGAATGATCTGAAATAATTTCATATAATTCTTTCTTCAACTTTAAAATTTCTTTTACAGTAATTTCCATATCAGTTGCTTGACCTTGTGCTCCACCCATTGGTTGGTGAATCATTACTCTTGCATGTTTTAAAGCTGTTCTCTTTCCTTCTGCTCCTGCACACAATAAAACCGCTCCCATAGAAGCTGCCATTCCTGTACATATTGTTGCAACATCTGGATTAATATATTGCATGGTATCATAAATCCCTAAACCTGCATAAACAGATCCTCCTGGAGAGTTTAAATATATCTGAATATCTTTCTTAGCATCAACAGATTCTAAAAACAATAATTGTGCTTGTATAATGTTTGCAACATGATCATCAATTCCAACTCCTAAGAAAATAATTCTATCCATCATCAAACGAGAAAATACATCCATAGATGCCACATTCATCTGTCTCTCTTCAATAATTGTTGGCGAAATATAATTCCCATAAATAGAAGTATATTTATCATAAGTAGTACTATTTATTCCTGCATGCTTAGTCGCATATTTCCTGAATTCATCTTTATCGAACATATTATAATCGTTTTAGTTTTATGAAGTAAAATTAAAGGACTAATTTACTATATAATGTCGTTTAATTTTTGTTTTTAATATTTTTTGTGATTGTAATTAATCACAATTTACACACCCCTAAATTTTCTTTCAGAGAACTCTTACTCCTCTCAATAGGGGAATAAAAAAAGCCTCACAATGTGAGGCTTTAAATCTTATTTTTTATTGTAAGCTACTTTTATAAACTCATCATAAGAAATTTCTTTCTCTTTTAATTTAATAGTGTTTTTATACACATCCATTAGTCGAGTGTCATACATCATCATGTAAAGATTTTTTGCTTCCTCTTCATTTTGAAGCACTCTGTTTGCCGTTTCAGTTAATTCTTCATCACTGTTTTCTGGCAATCCCATTCCTGCCATTTGCTGCAATAACAAACCTTTTGTATGCTCCACAACTTCTTCATGAGAAATTTTTATATCATTGGCTTTAATAATCTTATTTTCAATCAATTGCCATTGCAATCCTTTTGAATAATCATCATATTCTGCTTCTACTTGTTCTTTAGAAATTGGCTTCTCATTAGATTCAACTATCCATCTTTTTAAGAACGTATCAGGAAGTTTTAATTTTAACTTCTCAATTAATTTATCTTGAATATCAGCTTTTAATTTCCTGTCAGCATCGGCTGATAATCCTTTTCCTAATTCATCCGAAACCTTTGCTCTAAATTCTTTTACTTCAGAAATAACTCCTGGGCCGTAAACTTTATCGAACAATTCTTGATTTATTTCTGCAGGAATAATTTTATTAATTTTTTCTACTGTAAATCTAAATTGAGAAATAATTGTAGCTAATGTAGCTACATCAACTCCAATTGCCGCAGCTTGATCAGTTGGGTTTGGAGAAATAATTTTAGGATCAATCGTAAATGTATCGTCTGATTTTGCTCCAACTAAACTTTTCTGAACTTTTTTATCTGTTACTGCTTCAATAATAATTACTGAACTATGGCTAATTCCACCTTCTTTTACATTTCCTGTTCCGTCTAATTCCTCAAACTTTCCAAAAATCATATCATCTGCTTCGGCAACATCAGGATTACTCATTTTACCATAACGCTTTGCTACATCAGTAATATACTTATCGACATCCTTATCAGCAACCTTAATTTTATAATAATCTACTTTTAACTTAGAAAGTGCATCCACCTTAAATTCTGGTGCAATTCCAACTTCATAACTAAACTCAAAATCTTTTTGATTTGCCCAGTCAATTTTATTTTGCTCATCCAACTTAGGAAGTGGGTTACCTAATAAATTCAGATCTTCATCTGTAATAAACTTATGTAAAGATTCTGATAAAATTTTATTGATTTCATCAACAACAACACTCACTCCCATTTGCTTTTTAATCATCCCCATAGGAACATGACCTTTTCTAAAACCTGGAATAGTTGCATTTTTACGATGATCTTTTAAAACCTTATCAACTTTTCCTTGATAATCAGCTTGCTTCACTGCTACTTTAATGATTGCATTTAAATCATCAACTTTTTCTTTAGTAATATCCATAAGTTACTTTTTAATATAACGTTTCAGCCAAAAGGCTGAGTTTAACAATTTGGATCCCGCTCTTCAACGAGATAGTTCAAATTTCTATTTTGAAAAAAAATCAAAACAGATTGTTCATTAACAAAAAAGGTACAAGGTTAACCCTTATACCTTTTTCTTTGTACAGGTGGAGAGACATCCTTCGACTACGCTCGGGATAAGCTTCTCGTCACTGTCCTTATTGTACAGGTGGAGAGACTCGAACTCTCACACCTCGCGGCACTAGATCCTAAGTCTAGCGTGTCTACCAATTCCACCACACCTGCAAAAGGATT
>JAESTF010000029.1 GCA_016763795.1 Flavobacteriales bacterium | reverse complement strand
TATACAAGAAGTTGCGGGAATGGTTCAACGTTTATGTCCAGATGTAAAAGTGCTGATTGCTCATGGACAAATGAGAGGAGATGAGTTGGAGCAAAAAATGATGGCTTTTGTAGAAGGAGAATATGATGTAATTGTAGCAACTACCATTATTGAATCTGGGTTGGATATCCCCAATGCCAATACGATTATTATTATTAATGCTAACAATTTTGGATTAAGTGATTTACACCAAATGCGAGGTAGGGTAGGGCGTTCCAATAAAAAAGCATTTTGTTATTTAATGGCTCCTGCTATGCACAGTTTAACTCCTGAAGCAAGAAAACGATTAACTGCTATTGAGCAATTTTCAGATTTAGGCAGTGGATTTCAAATTGCCATGCGCGATTTAGATATAAGAGGTGCAGGTAACTTATTGGGAGGAGAACAAAGTGGGTTTATTTCTGAAATAGGGTTTGATATGTATCAAAAAATATTGCAAGAAGCCATTGATGAATTAAAAGAAACGGAGTTTAAGACTCTTTACGCAGAAGAATTAAAAAACAAAGATTTTGTACGTGATTGTCAGTTAGATACTGATTTAGAAATAATGATTCCGGATAAATATATATCTAATATTGGAGAGCGATTAAATATTTATCGAGATTTAGATAATGTAAAAACAGATGAGGCTTTAGATCAAATTAAAGAACAATTGATTGATCGTTTTGGAGAAATACCGAATTCTACCCAAGAATTGTTTAGTGCAATAAAGTTAAGATGGATTGCTAAAAATATTGGTTTAGAAAAATTGGTGTTAAAACAAAAGAAGCTTATCGGTTATTTTATCTCCAATCAAGAGTCTTTATTTTATCAATCTCCGAAATTTACAACGGTTTTAAAATACATTCAAGCAAACCCACATACCTGTAAAATGAAGGAGCGTAACGATAAATTAACCTTAGTTTTTGAGAATGTAAATAATGTAAGAGAAGCTATTGCTTTGTTAGAGCCGATAAAGATTAGTTAATTTGCTTAATTAATTGACCAGGGTAATATTTCCCTGAACCTTTAAAGATGGTATATTGTAATTTAGGTAATTTCCCTTCTTTTTCAAGCTGTTTCATTTCTTCGGGACTGTAACTGTTGTTCCAGATGTTCTTGCTATCAACTTTAATTACGCCAACTCTCTTATAAGTAGCTTTTCCTGTTTCTGGATCAATTTCTTTTTCTAATACTTCAAATTTATCTCCTTTTTCTAAGCCTTCTTTTGTTCCAATTTTAGCCGCCAAAGGTTCTGTAGAAACTAAAGGTGTTTTAGTTCTGAATTCTTCAAATTTCCGTTCTAACTTTCCAATAGCTTTCTCAATAGCTTTAATAGTTGCCATTTTAATTAAATCTTCATCCGATTTTTCTGAAAATATTGATGACTGAACATCGGCTAATGCTGCTTGAGAACCAATAAATTTTAATTTAAAGTTATTTGCGTTATTAAATGCGTTAACTTTTTCGGGATCAAAACTAGTTGCATCAGTCCAATAATCTTGATAAAAAATGGCTTGAGTTTCTTCATTCCATTCTAATTTATATAAGTATGATGTTGATCGTATAATATACCCTTTGGCCCCTGCTTTAACTCCAAAAGATAAAGCTCCTGTTACTAAAGATGTTCCTATTTCACCATCTTTTGCTTGCTCTTTTGCTACATCATTTAATATATTAGTAAGGAATTTTCCTTTTTTTGCCTTATCAATAAACTTAAAATCATTTATAACAATAAAAGTTTTATTAATAAGCTCTTCTCCTGCATCTGCTAGCATTGCATTTCCTCTTGCCATATTACTAGCAATAGCCTTGTCAACAGCAGAAGCATCATACAGTCCTCTTTTAGCAATCACATCCATGTTAAATTTACCTTCAGCATCTCTGTTAAACCATTTCGACACCATTTTTTTTGCAATATTATTTCTTCTTAAAAAACTGCTTATTTGGTTTTCTTGTTTTTTTATGTTGGAAATGCTTAAAATACTATAAGGGCCAACATTATGGTCATTAAATTTAGAGGGAATATCTAAATTCCCAAAAGCATTTTTTATAGTTTCATGATGTTCTATTAATGGATCGTAAACCATCATTGTGTATAGAGAACTTCTTCTGTATTTTAAATCTTTCGCACCAATATTTTCTTCCGATTTTTTTATTTTAATTTTTTTTCTAGTTGTTTTGGAAGCAAGATTCTCTTTTGTGCTTATTATAGTAGTAGAGGTAATCTCATTGTCTTTAATTTCTTTATAGACAATATCTCGTTTGTTGGATTTATTAATGATCATTTTAGAAGTACCTGTTTTTGTTATTTTAATCCAATTTACACCTGTTTTATTCCAAATACCGGTATTAAACTTAATAATAGAGGAATTAAATACAAAGCCAGGGGATTCTGCTAATAATTCATCGTTTACATAGAATTTAGTAACATGATCTTGCTTAATTATTTTTATAATATTTTCAACATCTTTTAGTGATTTTACATTACCTTTAAAAATAGGGTTTTGATTCATTGTTCTAAGACCTACACCTAAAAAAGGGGTTATAACTACTTTTTTAACTCCCTCTTGTACCATTAAATTAAAAACATAGTATATACTAGAATCGGACGAAAATCCAAGTCCCAGTCCAACAAATTGATTTTTTTTTGTGTCTAAAAAACTAAAAGATGCTTCCAAAATATAGTTATCCGTTCTGGAGTGAAAATTTGGTATTAAATGTTTAGGTGACCTTAAGCTCAAAGTGTTATCCTTCATATAATAAATACCATCTTTAATTTTATAGTTTGATTTTTTTTCTAATTTTTCTTTCCACCCAAAAGAATTATCAGAAAAATCTTCATCTAAAATAATTTCTGAAATAAGAGAGGGACTAGGTTTTTCAGACTTTGTTTTTTCTACTGGAGTAGTTGTAACAACATTTTCTTTAGATTGGATAGTAGTTGTATTTGCTTCTTTTTTTGTATAATAGTAACCGTTTCAGAATTGTTGTCAGCTTGTTTTTTTTCTATTATTTGTTTAATTGTTTTTGCGGTATTATAATCTTCAATAGCAACGGCTTTATCTTTTTCATTTTTTAATTCATCAAGGGTCATTTTAGAATAATCTACTGTAGAATTTACAGTTTTCTCGATAACAGTTTCTGCTACAGCTTCTGGTTCTTTTTCTGAGGCCTTATCAATTAATAAATCATTAGAAGAACCTTTTGATAGAATAAAATGGTGGGTTTTGGGGTATTTTCTATTTGAACCACTAATTCCATCGATAACCCATCCCAAGCCATATGTTAGTATATTTCCAAGGAAAGGTGCTGTTCCAAATTTACTATTGGCTGTGTGTGAAAAATTGCTATATCCTTCTTTTTTTAGTGTATAATTTTGATTTTTTGCAGTACTACTAGGACCATCTTTTACACGCCTTTTTACTTTTATTTCTGCAGGAGTTACATCTCCTGTATTTACGCCATTTACAAATATTTTGGCTCCACTTGGATCGGAAGTAATGTTAATTTTTTGCTTTGGAGTAGAAATAATTGTTGCACAAGAAGAATATAGTATTACAATTGCTAATAAAGTAGATGTGATTTTTATAAGTTTCATAAAAAGATGTAAAAGCCAGTCAATAATCGTCTATTGACTGGCTCGGTTTTTAATGTTAATTTTTTAATCGTCTTTTATGGCATCCATTTTTAGTTATTTCAAAACTGCTCGTCCATGTATTATTGGTTCCACTTTCAGAAGCTGTATAAGTGTAGGTTCCAGTAGGAAATTCAAAAATTGCAGTTCCACTTGTGCTACATTCTGAAGGCCCAGAAGTTGTAGTTATATCTTCTGTAATAGATTTTGTTGTTCCATTAACTGTAACGGTAGTTGTGTTAAAACTATCTCCGGAATATTGCCAGAAAGTTACTTTTCCATTGAAAGTACAAGATCCATCATCTTCACCAGCTTCAGAATCGTAGTTTGTTGCAGTTATATCTGTACAACCTTCTTCTTTACTACAGCTAGTAGTTGTTATAGCAAAAAAACCGATTGTAATTGCTATTAATAATTGTTTTACTTTTTTCATAATTTATTTTAGTTAAAATTTATTTCGTAAAAGTATATTGGGCTTAGCTTTTCTGCAATACTCATTTATGAGTATATTTTTATTTTAATAAGGTTTTTCTATCTTGCAGCTTATGAAAAAAGTACTTTCTCTAGTTTTTTTAATTTTAATTTTATCAAAAGACAAGAAATGTTCTGCTCAAAAATTTGCCGATAAAGAATACTATTTAATTGACAGTTTAGTATTAGAAGAGCTTAGTGAAGATAATCTGGAGATTATTGAAGAAGCGTTAGAATTATTTACTTCAACAACAAAGGTTTCAAAAAAGAGAGAAAGCCTGTTTTATATTATTGATAATTGTTACGACCCTTTTGCGTGGGTTTTGTATAATGAATTTTCTAATGAGTTTGCTAAAAAGCAGTTAAAAAAAAACAAGTTCACTTCTAATAGCGAAAAAAAAGAAATGGTTTCTTTTTTAGGTCTTACACAATACTATAAAGGTTATACGGATGATGTAAGAGGAGATGCAGAAAAATCTATTTTCTATTATAAAAAAAGCCTTGCAACCTATAAAAGCATAAATGATAAAGAAGGGGTAGCTATGTGTATGGAAAATATAGGTGCTTATTATTTCCAAACGGGGAGTATGAACATAGCGTTAGAATGTTTTCATAAAGGAGTAAAATTATCTACAGAAATAGGGTATTTAGAAGGACTAGCAAATAATAATAGAGCACTTGGAGATTATTTTTACACCCAAAAGGAATTTGACAAAGCCTTGAAAATTTATAAAGAATGTTTACTAATTTTTGAGGAATTAGAGGAGGATGAGGCAATAGGGTATTGCATTACTGATATCGGAAGAATTTATGAAATAAAAGATAGTTTAGATTTAGCTTTAAAAGCATATAATAAAGTTTGAAAATACATCAAAATATAGGAGATCAAATAGGAATTGCAAATAGTTTAAAGAATATAGCTTATATAAAATATCGTACTGAAAATAAAGATGAAGCTCTTTCTTATTATAACCGAAGTTTAAAAATCTATAAAGAAATCCCTGATGCGTTAGGAGTTTCTTCTTGTTTATATTATTTAGGAGAAATATATTTTAATGATAATAATGTAGTTGAAGCAAAAAAAAGCACAGAAATAAGTTTGAAAATTGCTCAACAGACTAGTTATATTGGTTATGTAGATCAATCTGCGGAATTGCTTAGTAAAATTTACAAAAAACAAGGTAAAGGAATGCAGGCATTAGAAATGTATGAACTACATATTTTAATGCGAGATAGTGCTAATAATATAGAAGCTCAAAAAGCAAGCATTAAGCAACAAGCCAAATACGAATACGAAAAAAAAAAGATGGTTGATGATGCAGAGAATGATAAATTAGTTGCGATAGAAAAAGAGGCGAAACAAAAGCAACAAATAATTACAGCTGCTATAGCAGGAGGATTAGGTTTGACTGGTGTGTTTCTCTTTTCTGTATTTAATCGTTTACGAGTAACTCGTAAACAAAAAATAATTATAGAGAACCAAAAAGAAGAGGTAGAGGTTCAAAAAAATGAAGCAGAAAACCAGCGAGATATTGCTAATCATCAAAAACTAATTGTAGAAATAAAAAATAAAGAAATTACAGAGAGTATTACTTATGCTAAAAGAATACAGGAAGCAATATTACCTCCTCCTCGTTTGGTAAAGGAGTGGTTAACCGAAAGCTTTATTTTTTATAAGCCAAAAGATATTGTTGCAGGTGATTTTTATTGGATGGAAACGGTTACTTACAAAGTAGATGACAGGGAAAAAACACTGGTTTATTTTGCAGCAGCAGATTGTACAGGCCATGGAGTTCCTGGAGCAATGGTAAGTGTAGTATGTGCCAATGCATTAAATAGAGCCGTAAAAGAATTTGGTTTGATAGAACCGGGACATGTATTGGACAAAGTTACAGAATTAGTGATTGAGGCTTTTGATAAAGGGGATGAGGAAATAAAAGATGGGATGGATATTGCTTTGTGTGCCTTAGATATTTCAGCTAAAAAAGTGTTTTATTCTGGAGCAAATAATCCTCTTTACAGAATTACATCTATTAAAGAAAAGTGAATCCTGAGATTAAAACAGAAGCGAATAATACACATCAATTGATTGAATACAAGGCGACTAAGCAACCTGTTGGCCAGTGTGATAATTTAAAGAAGTTTGAAACTATAGAAATACAATTAGAACCGGGTGATGCTATTTATGTTTTTTCTGATGGATTTCCAGATCAGTTTGGAGGAGTGAAAGGAAAGAAGTATAAATATTCATCATTTAGAAAGAGCTTGTTGGCCAATTTCCATCATCCAATGGAAACTCAAAAACAGTTGTTAGAAACAGAATTTAATGACTGGAAAGGAGATTTAGAGCAAATAGATGACGTTTGTGTGATTGGTGTAAGAGTA
>JAESTF010000283.1 GCA_016763795.1 Flavobacteriales bacterium | reverse complement strand
TTCTTTTCCTGTAGCAACTTTTGCCCATTTTGGATTTACTCCATCTTGAGATGTTTTAATATTTAGTTCTGTATAGATTTTAGATAAATCATCATAAAAACCATCTTTAGCATAAGGAATTCTTGATATTGCCAAATGCTCTTTCACACCTAATTCATCATGAATTTGAATACTACTTGCATACACCTTATCAGCCACCTCTTTAAAAATTGGACCTGCAACTAAATTTCCGTAATACACATTTTTAGAAGGTGCATTTACTACAACTATACATGTATATTTAGGATTATCAGCAGGAAAATAACCTACAAAAGAAGCTTGATGTGACACCTTAGATTCATAATTTTTGTATCCATACTTTGCATTAGCAATTTGTGCCGTACCTGTTTTTCCTGCAATTTTATACCTAGAATTTTTCAAATTCCTACCCGTTCCTTCTTCAACAACTCCTTCCAATATTTCTTTCGCCATTTTAATGGTTTTTTTAGAGCAGATAGAATTATTAATTACTTGTACATCATATTTTTTCACCAATTCCCCACTCTTTCTAATCTCTGTTACAAATCTTGGCTTAACCATTTTACCATCATTAGCAATTGCATTGTAAAAAGTTAAAATCTGTAATGGTGTCATTTGCACCTCATAACCAATAGACATCCAGGGAATCGAAACTCCCGACCAAGTATCATCATCCGTACTTTTAATTAATGGAGAACCTTCCCCAGCAATCTCAATTCCCAGTTTTTTGTTCAAATCCATTTTATAAAGTCTATCCACAAATTCTTGCGGACGAGAAGAATACACTCTGTTTATTTCTTTAGAGATTGCCACATTCGATGACTTAATAAACGACTCCTTAATAGAAATTTCACCATAACCACCTACGTGTGAGTCACGCATGGTTAAGTCATAAAATTTGGTTGTTCCATCCTCAGTATCAACCATATCATCCAAATCAAGATAACCATCCTCAAAAGCAGCCATTAATGAAGCCAACTTAAATGTTGAACCAGGCTCCGTGCTTTCTCCAACTACATAGTTGTAACTCTCGTAATAAGAACCATCTTTATTTCTTTTCAAGTTTGCGATTGCTTTAATATCCCCTGTAGAAACTTCCATTAATGCTACACAACCATGATCTGCCTGATGCGCTTCTAACTGATTTAGCAGTGCATTTTCTGCCACATCTTGAATATTTACATCAATCGTAGTATAAACATCACTTCCATCCTCAGGTTCTCTTCCTCCACCCTCATCTATTGGCATCCAAACACCACCTGCAATTTTTTGCATCCACATTTCTCCTTTAATTCCGCTCAACTCTTTACTATAAGCACCCTCTAAACCAACAGGCTTACTCCCTTCGCGTTCATACCCAATAGTTCTGGCAGCCAACACCTTAAATGGTCTCACTCGTTTATTTTGTTGTACAGCAATAAATCCTCCTTTAAATTTCCCTTTTCTGAAAATTGGAAATTGTTTTAAAATTTTTAAATCTGTAAATTTTACATTTCTTCTAATTAAATGATATCGAGCCTTCTTTTTTCTGGCAGCTTTTAAATTTGTTAGATACTCTGATTTTGATTTTTCCGGGAACAATTGCGCTAGCTCAAAAGCTAAAGAATCTACATGTTCATTAAAATAATTATCAGTTAACGCATCAGTATAAGCATCAAAACGCACTTCATACTTAGGAATTGAAGTTGCTAATAAACTTTCATCAGCTGCATAAATATTACCACGGACAGCTTCGATTTCTCGAAAATTTCGAGTCAACGATTCTTCTTTAGCTCTCCATTTCTCTCCTTGTATAATTTGGAGGTTAAAAGCTTGTCCGATAATAATCATTGCAAACAAGCAAATCATACCATATACCAGGTACACTCTAGAGAATATGACTTGTTTTTCTTCCACCTTAATTAACTTTTCCTATTTTTTCTAGTTCTGTTTTATCAATTATAATTTTTGTTGGAGGAATAGTTGATTCATACACTCCTATCGACTCTGTTGCTTGTGCAACTTGCGACTGCTTACTTTTATAATTTAAATCTGATTTTATAGTAATGTATTCCGATCTTAATTCTTTGACTTCATTACCTATTTTTTGTAAATCTCTAACAATACCCTGAGCATAATATCCATTAGCAATGTACATAATCCCTAAAAAGGTTAAGAAAAATATGAAGGGCAACAGGCCAACCACATTATCTTTAGATAGGAAATTCCCAGAAAATATATTCGCCATAGATTTAGTAAAAGCACTTGCTTCCTTCTTTTTCTTTGACTTTGATTCTTTCTTAAATGTGTTCAATCCTAGTTGTTAATTTTTGGTATATGGTTTTTAGTTTTAGTTAGCTCATGTTTTTTATCACAAACAACTAAACACTATTCATCAGATACTATTTTCATAATTTTTCAGCAATCCGAAGCTTCGCACTCCTTGCTCTATTATTATTTTTAATTTCTTCCTCTGTTGGAATTATTGGCTTTCTATTTATTAGCTTGAATTTTAACTGCGGATTCCCGAAAAAATCCTTTTCTAATTCCCCTTCAAACTTTCCCTTCTTAAAAAAATTCTTTACCAACCTATCTTCCAAGGAATGGTAAGTAATTACAGACATCCTCCCTCCTTGCCTTAACACCTCATAACTTTGCTCCAACATAGTCTTTAAAGCGCCCATCTCATCGTTCACCTCAATTCGCAATGCTTGAAAAACCTGAGCTAAGTATTTGTTCCTAAATTTCCCTGGAACACAATCCTCAATTATTTCAATCAACTCTTTTGTCTTTGTAATTCTCCCTGAATCTCTCGTGTTTACAATTTCAAAAACTAACTTCTGAGCATTCCTCACCTCTCCATACTCTCTAAAAACTCTAATCAATTCAGTCTCACCATAATCATTAATTATTTTCTCAGCTGTCAATTCACTACTTTGATTCATCCTCATATCCAACGGGCCTTCAAATCGAATTGAGAAGCCTCTTTCACCCTCATTAAACTGATGAGAAGAAACTCCTAAATCAGCCAAAACACAATCCGCAGGTACCGCCTGATGGAATTTTGAAAAATTTTTCAAATAACGAAAGTTCTGTTTCACCAATTCAAATCGTCCATCCTCTAAACTGTTTGCTTCGGCATCTTTATCCTGATCAAAACCAAACAACCGCCCCTTTTCTCCTAATCTTTTTAATATCTCTTTTGAATGACCTCCACCTCCAAATGTTACATCTACACAAATCGAATCGTCACTTATATTCATTCCATCAATAGACTCTTGCAACAATACAGGATTATGATACTCCATTCTCTTCTTGATTATTTGCATTCCCCATCACTTCTTCTGCCAAATTTGCAAACTCATCTGGCTCATCAGTCGATAAATTATCGTATGCTTTTTTATCCCAAATCTCAATTCTATTTCC
>JAESTF010000282.1 GCA_016763795.1 Flavobacteriales bacterium | reverse complement strand
CCATTTACGGCATCGAAGAAATTAAAAAAATAAATGCCCTTTGCTCAAACAAAAATCTAAAATTACACTTAGACGGAGCCCGAATTTTTAACGCTTTGGTAGAAACAAATTATTCCGCTCAAGAAATTGGAACTCAATTCGATACCATTTCTGTTTGCCTTTCTAAAGGGTTAGGTGCACCTGTTGGCTCCCTATTATTAGGAACAAAAACAGCCATCAAAAAAGCCAGAAGAATTAGAAAGTTATTTGGAGGAGGAATGCGTCAAGCTGGTTATATGGCCGCTGCAGGAATTTATGCCTTAGAAAACAACATTGACCGTTTGAGAGAAGATCATGTTCGTGCGAAAAAACTAGAAAAGGAATTAAGTCAACTCTCATATGTGGAAACAGTTCTGCCCGTTTACACCAACATTGTTATTTTTGAAGTAATAGAGAGTCTCGATTTTACAAACATCATTAAAAAGTTAGCTGAAGAAGATATAAAGGTCGTTGCTTTTGGTCCACAACAAATTAGATTAGTAACCCATCTGAACTTTACAGATGAGATGCTAGAAAGAACTATTGACGTTTTAAAAAGTTTAAGTTAAAAGAACCCTTTATTTTCTATTCATAATTCTACTTTTACAATATGATTCAAATTGACGACACCGTAGTTTCTGAATTGCTTCTTGAAAGGAAGTTTGTTTGTAATTTAAATAAATGCATGGGCGCATGCTGTGTTGAAGGTGATGCTGGAGCTCCTTTAGAACATGATGAATTAGAAGAGTTAGAAAACGTTTTCCCTTTAGTTAAGGAATATCTTTCAGACAAAAACATAGCCGCCTTAGAAGAAAACTTATATACTGTTGATACCGATGGTGAATTTGTAACACAATTAGTGGATGGAAAAGAATGTGCTTTTGTCTTTTTCGATGAAAAAGGAATTACAAAATGCTCCATCGAACAGGCTTATTTAGATGGAAAAACCAAATTTAAAAAACCAATTTCTTGTCATTTGTTTCCTGTTAGGATTAACAAATACAAAAACTTTACCGCAGTAAATTATGCCCATTGGGATATTTGCGATGATGCTTGCTCTTTAGGAGAAGAATTAGGTGTGCAGACATACCAGTTTTTAAAAGAACCTCTTATTAGAAAATTCGGTAAAGAATGGTTTGAAGAATTAGAGTTAGTTGACAAACACCTAAACGATAAATAAACTACTTTTTCATTCTTCTCGTTCTAAAAAAATATACTTTTGACCTTGAATTAGGTACTTCTCTATAATTTATGGAGAAGCTTAAAAGGGAATTAGGTGAAAACCCTAAACTGTCCCCGCAACTGTAAGCTTTATTAGAAATACTAAAGCAAGTCAGATACCTGCCCAATTCTAAAAAAACATATTATAAACTTTCGGGAATAAGAGTTAACACTTTATTCCTCCATTAAAACTAAAACAATGGAGAAGCAAAAAGCAGCAATTAAAAAATCTGAAACACACGTTGTAAAGTGTGTATTTCCAAACACAACTAATCATTACGACACTTTATTTGGAGGAACAGCCCTGCAATGGATGGATGAAGTAGCCTTTATTACAGCAAGCAGGTTTAGTAGGCAAAAAATGGTAACAGTATCTTCTGATCGGGTTGATTTTAAAAAACCTATTCCATCAGGAACATTCGCAGAACTTGTTGGTAAAGTAACAATGGTCGGCAGCTCTAGTTTAAAAGTTAAAGTAGAAATTTACGTTGAGCAAATGTATAGCGATGATAGAGAGTTGGCTGTTGTTGGAGAATTTACAATGGTTGCTGTAAATGATTCCAAACAAGCAGAAGCGATCGTTTTGAAGTAAATTTTGCTTTAGTATAAGCAAAATAATTGAATCGACCAATTCTTTTTTTTTGTCGTTGAACAAATAAATAACATTCACCAGTCAAATCTCTTTAGTGTCAATTAGTTGACATATTTATAAAATTTTATCCACATTTTTTTGTTAAAACCGAGTGTTCAAAACTTCAATTAATTGTTAATTAAATTGTGTTGCCGTACCCAAAAAAATTGTGAATTTTTGTAATCCAATTTGTTTCCAACAGGAGATTTCTGGTACAATACATAGATCACTTCAGGCGTAAAATCCTGCTAAGCAGAGCATTACTTTGCTTTAATTTAAAAAATGAAAAAGATGGAAGAAAACACTAAAACGAAAGAGGAATTAAGCATTGACGCTATTTTACCAGAAAATACTGTTATCGCAAATGAAGAACCAATCTTAAAAGAAAATCCAAACCGTTTTGTTTTGTTCCCAATTCAGCATGATGACATTTGGCAGTTTTACAAAGATCAACAAGCTTCAATTTGGACTGCTGAAGAGATAGATTTATCTCAAGACTTAAATGATTGGGAAAATAAATTAAATGATGACGAAAGGTATTTCGTAAAACACGTTTTAGCATTTTTTGCTGCAAGTGACGGGATTGTAAATGAGAATTTAGCTGAACATTTCTTAAACGAAGTTCAATACACTGAAGCAAAATTCTTTTACGGGTTTCAAGTCATGATGGAAAATGTTCACTCAGAAACATATTCATTATTAATTGACTCTTACATCAAAGATCCCAAAGAAAAAGATTATTTATTTAACGCTATCGAAACATTCCCTCCAGTAAGAAAAAAAGCTGATTGGGCAATGAGATGGATTGATAACGGAAGTTTTGCTGAACGTTTAATTGCTTTTGCCGCTGTAGAAGGAATTTTCTTCTCAGGCTCATTTTGTTCTATCTTCTGGTTAAAGAAAAGAGGCTTAATGCCAGGTTTAACTTTCTCTAACGAGTTAATTTCTAGAGATGAAGGAATGCACATGGATTTTGCTTGTTTACTGTACAACAACCATTTAGTAAATAAACTTTCTAAAGAAAAAGTTACAGGAATTATTACTGATGCTGTTCGTATTGAAGCAGAATTTGTAACAGAGTCTTTACCTGTTAGATTAATAGGAATGAATGCTGATTTAATGAATCAATACATTCAATTTGTTGCTGACAGATTATTAGTTCAATTAGGTTGTGATAAAGTATATAATACAACGAACCCTTTTGACTTTATGGATATGATTTCTTTACAAGGGAAAACAAACTTCTTTGAAAAAAGAGTTGCCGAATATCAAAAAGCAGGCGTAGCTAACAGCACTCAAGATTTAAACGAAGGGTTTAGCTTAGACGAAGACTTCTAAAAAAATACCGCTTCGCTGAAAGAGACAAAAGAAAAGACCGATAAATAAACTTATAACCACTAAACAAATAACCTCAAAAAAATGTTTGTACAAAAAAGAGACGGAAGAAAAGAGCCTGTTCAGTTTGATAAAATTACAGCACGAATTAAAAAAATGTGTTGGGGATTAAACGATTTGGTTGATCCAACAAAAGTTGCCATGCGTGTAATTGAGGGATTGTATGATGGAGTAACTACTTCAGAGCTAGATAATTTAGCTGCAGAAGTTGCTGCAACAATGACAGTTCAACATCCTGATTTCGCTTTATTAGCTTCAAGAATTGCCGTTTCTAACTTACATAATGCAACAGATAAAAGTTTTTCTACCACAATGGAAAAGCTTTATACTTACGTTGATCCTAAAACAAATGAAAAAGCACCACTTTTAGCTACTGACGTACACGAAATCATTCAAAAAAATGCAGATAGATTTGATTCTGCCATTATTTATGACAGAGATTTTAACTACGACTTCTTCGGGTTTAAAACTCTAGAAAGAGCTTACCTTTTAAAATTGAAAGGGAAAATTGCTGAAAGACCTCAACACATGTTAATGAGGGTTTCTATCGGAATTCACAAAGAAGATATTGATGCTGCTATTGAGACTTATAACTTAATGTCGGAAAAGTGGTTTACACATGCTACTCCTACATTATTTAATGCCGGAACACCTAAACCACAAATGTCTTCTTGCTTTTTATTGGCAATGCAAGATGATAGTATTGAAGGTATTTACGATACATTAAAACAAACTGCTCAAATTTCTCAATCTGCTGGAGGAATTGGTTTAAGCATACATAATGTTAGAGCTACAGGTTCTTACATTAAAGGAACAAACGGACAATCTAATGGTATTGTTCCAATGTTGAGAGTATTTAACGATACAGCTCGTTATGTGGATCAAGGTGGAGGAAAAAGAAAAGGTTCTTTTGCGATTTACATTGAACCATGGCATGCTGATATTTTTGATTTTTTAGATTTAAAAAAGAATCACGGAAAAGAAGAACAAAGAGCAAGAGATTTGTTTTATGCAATGTGGACTCCAGATTTATTTATGAAAAGAGTTGAAGCTGATGCTGATTGGACATTAATGTGTCCTCATGAGTGTCCAGGTTTATTTGACTCTCATGGAAAAGAATTTGAAACGCTTTATACGAAGTACGAAACTGAAGGAAAAGGGAGAAAGACTATTAAAGCACGTGATTTATGGAACACCATCTTAGAATCTCAAATTGAAACAGGAACTCCTTACATGCTTTACAAAGATGCATGTAATGAAAAATCAAACCAAAAGAATTTAGGTACCATTCGTTCTTCAAACTTATGTACTGAGATTATGGAATATACTTCTAAAGATGAAGTTGCAGTATGCAACTTAGCTTCTTTAGCACTTCCACGATTTGTAATTGACGGTAAATTTGATCATCAAAAATTATTTGAAATCACTTACGTGGCTACAAAAAACTTAAACAAAATTATTGATAACAACTATTACCCAGTTAAAGAAGCTGAAAATTCTAATTTCCGTCACCGTCCGATTGGATTAGGTGTGCAAGGTTTAGCAGATGTTTTCATTTTATTAAGAATGCCTTTCGAGTCTGATGAAGCAAAACAATTAAATAAAGAGATTTTCGAAACTCTTTATTATGCTTCTATGACAGCATCTAAAGATTTAGCGAAAATTGATGGAGCTTATGAATCTTATGAAGGTTCTCCTGTTTCTAAAGGAATATTCCAATATGACATGTGGGATGTTACTCCTTCTGATAGATGGGAATGGGACATCTTAAAAGAAGAAGTTGCTAAATATGGAGTTAGAAACTCTTTATTATTGGCTCCAATGCCTACAGCTTCTACTTCTCAAATTTTAGGAAACAATGAATGTTTTGAACCTTACACTTCTAATATTTATACCAGAAGAGTATTGTCTGGAGAGTTCATTGTTGTAAACAAACACTTATTAAGAGACTTAAACAAGTTAGGTTTATGGAATGATGGATTGAAAAATGAAATCATGCTAGCGAATGGGTCTATCCAAGATATTCCTGAAATTCCGCAAAACTTAAAAGAGTTATACAAGACCGTTTGGGAAATTAAACAACGAACAATAATCGATATGTCTGCTGATAGAGGCGCTTACATTTGTCAATCGCAATCATTAAACTTATTTGTTGAAAGCCCTAACTTTGCAAAATTAACATCAATGCACTTCCACGCTTGGAAAAAAGGTTTAAAAACCGGAATGTATTATTTAAGAACAAAAGCTGCTCGTGATGCTGTTAAATTTACAGTTGAAACAACGGCTAAAGAAGCTCCAAAACCAACTGCTAAAGAAATGGAAGAGGCTGCAATTTTAGCTTGTTCAATAGATAATCCAGATGATTGTGAAATGTGCTCAGGCTAAACATTTCCGCACTTGTTGCGAAATCTGTTAAAAAAAGACACCAAAATAAATTTGGTGAATAAAGATCCTTCTTTTAAAACGTCCTCAGTTGAAAAACAGGGGGCGTTTTTTTATTGCGGTTCCACCCAATCTCCATGCTCTTTAATCAAATCAATTAAAGAATTTACCGCTTCAGCTTCTGGAATGTTCCGCTGTACGACTTCTTTTTCTTTGTATAATGTTATCTTTCCAATTCCTGTCCCCACATATCCATAATCAGCATCAGCCATCTCTCCAGGTCCATTTACTATACAACCCATAATTCCAATTTTTAATCCTTTTAGATGAGAAGTTACAGCACGTATTTTAGCAGTTGTTTCTTGTAAATCAAATAAGGTTCTACCACAACTCGGACATGAAATATATTCCGTTTTAGAAATACGAGTCCGGGTAGCTTGTAAAATACCAAAAGCAGTATCATTAACCGACTTGTCACTTCCGCATTGCTCTGCGGCAATAAAAACGCCATCCCCTAAACCATCAATAAGTAAAGCTCCCATATCAGTTGCGGCTCGCAACTGTAGTTGTGTTTCAGTTAGTTTTTCATAAGCTCGTCCTATAATAACAGGTGTTTTACAATCATTATTCATTAACTCCACAAACAGCTTCCGTTGTTCAGCCATTCCATGAGTATTATAAGTATCAATCATCAACACAATGGTATCATGGCCTTTTAATTTAATAATTAATTCTTCCGATAATTCTGAAAGTGTAACATACAGCACATTCAATTTTTTAGACAATTCAATTCCTTCTAAAAATTGGTTAACAGCCATAAAAGGGAAGCTTTTCTCTTTATAATTCAACCATGTTTTATGATTGTAGATAACCCCTAAAGTTCCAGGTATCTCAAAATCTACAATATTATCTCCAACAAAAACATAATCACAAGCCCCATCGCTAATGTTCCATTTATCTAACGGAACTGAATAGCTATAACCTAAAGCAAAAAAAGAAGCCGGTGTAATTTTCTCTTTCAAACAAAAATCTGCCATTACAATTGGCACATTTTTACCGCCAACATTTAATACTTCATTTGTTAATCTTCGATTATATTCAAACGGAGTTAATGGATTCTTTTCAATTGGCTCAATAGCATCATGTTCTTCCCTATCATTATATCGATTTACTAACTCTTGGGCTACAGGAATTTCAAATTCTGGTTCTTCTGTTAAGGACACTCGAATAGTCCCTCCCAACCCATCTTCTAATAATGTTCCTATTCCTACTGCAGATTTTATTCTACCATCTTCAGCCTCTCCGGCTTCAGTAACTCCTATATGAAGTGGATAATTCATCCCTTCTTCCTGCATTTTATTGACCAACAAACGATATGCTTGAACAACCACTTGAGTGTTACTCGATTTCATTGATAATACTATTTCATGGTAATCCTGTTCTCTACAAATACGTAAAAATTCCAAAGCAGATTCTACCATTCCTATTGCCGAATCTCCATAGCGACTCATAATTCTATCTGATAAAGAACCATGATTCGTACCTATTCTTAGAGCCGTTCCGTACTCTTTACAAATTTTAATTAATGGAATAAATCGTTCTCTAATTCTGTCTAATTCTGCTTGATAAGATTCATCAGTATATTCAATTTCTTCAAATTTCTTTTTATCTGCGTAGTTTCCTGGATTAATCCTCACCTTCTCCACAATAGTAGCAGCAATTTCTGCTGCATTAGGTGTAAAATGAATATCTGCAACTAATGGTGTATCATAACCTCTTTTTCTTAATTCTGCTTTAATATTCGCTAAATTCTCAGCTTCTTTTTTACTTGGAGCTGTAATTCTCACAATTTCACAACCTGCTTCAATCATTCTTATAGATTGCTCAACGGTAGCTCTTGTATCCATCGTGTCGGTAGTCGTCATAGACTGTATACGGACAGGGTTATTACCTCCTATTCCAATATTTCCAACCTTAACTTCTCTTGTTTTTAACCGTAAATATTTCGTTAAACTATTACAGTACTTATTTGATAAATCCATCTATACAAAGATATTATTTGAGACAAAATAACACTGTTTTTCGTTAATTATTCTCTTTTACCACTTATTTAAAAAATCCTACCACTTATATAGTGAAACTCGTAACCTGTAAGTTAGCGCTATCTTTTTCGGAAAAACAACAGTAAAATTACACTAGGAAACCCCTAAAATTGAATATTATGAAAAAGACAACCCTATTACTTACAGCTCTATTAACCATAACTTTCCTTT
>JAESTF010000281.1 GCA_016763795.1 Flavobacteriales bacterium | reverse complement strand
CTTCAAGTATGCCTATTTCTTTACCGATTCGTTTAATGCTTTTTTCCAAACAAATTATGAAGTATTTAACCATTTTGCACATTGGACGAACAGTTATGCGGACACACACTTTACTGTAAATAAAATACTCTTACCTGTTGGAGTTTCTTTTTACACTTTCCAAACTATTAGTTATGCAATAGATGTTTATCGTAAAGAAATTAAACCCGTAAAAAGTATTCTCGATTTTGGTTTTTACGTTTCCTTTTTTCCACAATTGGTAGCAGGACCAATTGTTAGAGCTGCAGACTTTATTCCACAACTATATAAACCTTACAAATTATCACAATAGAATTTTGGATTAGCCTTGTTTTGGATTTTAAAAGGACTCATAAAAAAAGTAATTATTGGCGATTATATTGCTGTTAACTTTATCGATCGAATTTTTGATAACCCAATGATGTTTACTGGCTTTGAAAATTTAATGGCACTTTATGGTTACTCCTTACAAGTTTATGCAGATTTTTCTGGTTACACCGATATTGCTATTGGTATTGCTTTGTTAATGGGCTTTACGCTTCCTAAAAATTTCAACTCACCCTACAAAGCAAAAAACGTTGGTGAATTTTGGAAACGTTGGCACATCAGTTTATCTGGGTGGTTAAAAGATTACCTCTACATTCCATTAGGTGGTAATCGTGGAGGCAGTATTGGTACTTGGATTGCTTTATTTTTTATCGTTTCATTTATCGTATTACTTTCAGGAAAAGTGATCGTATTATATGGTTTTATATGGGCTGCTTTATTACTCACTTTTGTTGCCATTTGGGTAAAGCCTTTTCGAGCTTGGCTAACAACAAACATTAACCTTTTAATTACAATGTTATTAGGTGGTTTATGGCACGGAGCAAGTTGGCAATTTGTTATTTGGGGAGGATTAAATGGTTTAGGGTTAGTTGTTTATAAATTATGGCGAAAGATTAGTCCTTACGAGAAGTATGATAATGCTATAGCTCTAGTAGTAAAAGTATTTATCACTTTTAACTTTATCACTTTTACCCGAATTTGGTTTAGAGCCGAAAACATGGAATCTACTTGGCAAATAATTAGCAAAATAGGTACTGATTTTAACGCTGCTTTAATTCCTGAAATATTAAGTTCTTACAGCAATGTATTTACTATGATGCTAATTGGCTACGTAATACACTGGCTGCCTGTTAAAGTAAAAGACTGGTACAAAGAAACATTTATTAAACTTCCTTTGGCTGTTAAAATTCTAATTACAACCATCACCATATTTGGAGTTTACCAAGCTATGAGCTCTGAATTACAAGCGTTTATTTATTTTCAGTTTTAAAAGATTATTTCATTTTTTCGGTAAAAAACATTAAAATGTTTCTAACAATTACGTTGACACTAATTTAAATCGGACTAATTACTTTAGAGTCATTAATCTTAGGCATTAAACCTGTAACTGATTCCTGTATAATTTCTTGAAGAACTTTCGATAGTTGTTTTTTTACAAAAAACTTATGTGTTAACAAGCCAATTGAACGCACAGGTATGGGATGATTAAACTCAATTATGCTTTTCATATCTTCACTACCCAAATCTAATGAAGCTAAATAAGGAATAATTGTAAGCCCTTTACTCGCCTTGGTAAAATTTAGTAGACTTCCCATTGAACCCGATTCAAACTCAAAATTTACATTGTTTTTGGCACTAAGATTAGACAACTCACATATTTGAAAAATCTGAGTTCGTAAGCAATGTCCTTCTTGCAGTAGCAACAATTTAGAATAATCTAAATTATTTATAGAAATTTTATGTCCACTTCTTTCATCTCTACAATCATATATCAAGAATGGCTCTGAATACAACTCTTGCTCAATCAATTCATCATCTTCTAATGGAACAGCAAGCAATCCAATATCTAGTGTCCTTTTCTTTAAAGCCTCCTGTATTTGAGTAGTTGTCATTTCCTTTATAATAATGTTTATCTTAGGGAACCTACTCGCAAATTTCGTTAAAAACAAAGGAAGAAGATAAGGAGCAACTGTTGGAATAACTCCAATTCTCAATTCGCCAACCATCTCCCCTTTAAGTTCTTGAATCACATTTTTAAGTGATTCAACCTCATGAATAACTATTCTTAGTCTATTAATAATTTGCTCGCCTTCTAAAGTTATAGAAACTGGTTTTGTTTTCCGATTGAAAATTTTCACACCTATCTCGTCTTCAAAACGACTAATCATGGTACTAAGTGTTGATTGAGTTACAAAACATCTTTCGGAAGCTGCTTCAAAATTTTTCAAATCTACTACAGCTAGTATGTATTTAAATTGTTGAATAGTCATATGCTTACAAATATAGTTAATATCTACAGTATCAATATAAACATCTAAACTTTAGTTTTTATAAATAAAAATGACTATATACATTTGTAAGATGAAAACAACATTATTTTTAGGGTTTGTCAGTATATTACTATTGCCAGCCTGTAACAACAAAAAAACACAAGACATGGAAAAAAAAGGAAAATGTCCATTTGGTTTTGATAAAGGAAAATCAACAGGACAAGTAATTAAAGGAGAAGGTACTACTAATAAAGACTGGTGGCCAAATCAATTGGACTTAAGTGTACTTCGTCAGAACAGTTTAATGTCGAACCCCATGGGAGAATCATTCGATTATGAAAAAGAATTTAATAGTTTAGACTATCAGGCATTAAAAAAAGACATCAAAGAAGTACTAACCGACTCTCAAGATTGGTGGCCAGCTGATTATGGCAATTATGGAGCATTTTTTATACGAATGGCTTGGCATAGTGCTGGTACATATCGGACAGGTGATGGCAGAGGTGGATCACGAGAAGGTCAACAGCGTTTTTCCCCACTAAATAGCTGGCCTGACAATGCCAATCTAGATAAAGCTAGAAGATTACTTTGGCCCATCAAACAAAAATATGGAAAGAAGATTTCTTGGGCAGATTTAATGATATTGACTGGAAACGTTGCTTTAGAATCTTCGGGATTCAAAACAATCGGTTTCGCAGGAGGTAGAGAAGATGTTTGGGAACCAGCAAGTAACATTTATTGGGGGGCTGAAAGCAAATGGCTAGATGACAACCGTTACTCAAAAAACCGAGAATTAGAAAAACCACTTGCCGCTGTACAAATGGGATTAATTTACGTTAATCCTGAAGGACCCAATGGAAATCCAGATCCTAAATTAGCAGCGATCGATATACGTGAAACTTTTGCTAGAATGGGTATGAATGATGAGGAAACGGTAGCATTAATTGCTGGTGGACATACATTAGGTAAAACGCACGGTGCAGCAAGTGGCGATCATTTAGGTGAATCACCAGAAAGTGCAGGAATTGAACAACAAGGTTTAGGCTGGAAAAATAATTATGGTACTGGAAAAGGAAAAGATGCTATCACTTCAGGTTTAGAAGTTATATGGACTCCTACTCCAACAAAATGGGGTCATGCTTTTTTAAACATTTTATTTAACAATGAATGGGAGTTAACAAAAAGCCCTGGAGGAGCTCACCAATGGGTAGCAAAAGATGCTTCTGAGATTTTTCCTGATGCTTTTAATGCAAAAAAAAGGCATAAACCTACTATGCTTACAACAGATCTATCATTGCGTTTTGATCCTTCTTATGAGAAAATTTCAAGAAATTTTCTTGAAAACCCTGCAGAATTTGATATTGCGTTTGCTAAAGCTTGGTTTAAACTTACACACCGTGATATGGGTCCAAAATCCACTTACTTAGGTTCAGAAATCCCTACAGAAGAGTTCATTTGGCAAGATCCTATTCCGGTTGTTAATCATGAATTAGTTGATGCTAAAGATATTAAGAAATTAAAATCTGAAATATTAAACTCTAGTTTAACATCTAATGAATTAATTACTACTGCCTGGTCTTCTGCATCAACATTTAGAACCTCTGACAGAAGAGGTGGAGCAAATGGAGCACGCATAAGACTAGAACCTCAAATAAATTGGGAATGCAATAATCCTGAACAACTTAAAAGAGTTTTAAAAGTATATGAACAAATACAAGAAGATTTTAACACTACATCTGAAAATAAAAAAATTTCGATAGCAGATTTAATTGTATTAGGAGGTAATACTGCTATTGAGGAAGCTGCAAAAAAAGCAGGTTATTCTACAGAAGTAAAATTCATTCCTGGTCGTATGGACGCTACTCAAGAACAAACAGATGTTGAAAGCATGAAAATTCTTGAGCCGATTGCTGATGGTTTCCGTAATTACCAGAAGGGTGAATACCTATTTTCTACAGAAGAACTACTTATTGACAAAGCTCAATTACTATCACTTACAGCCCCTGAAATGACAGTGCTTCTGGGAGGTATGCGTGTACTAGATGTAAATTACAACGGTTCAAAACATGGTGTTTTCACTTCAAATACCGGAGCTTTAACAAATGATTTCTTTGTAAATCTATTAGATATGGGAATTGTTTGGAAGGTAACATCTGATGATAAATTAGAATTTGAAGGAAAAAACAGAAAAACAAACCAAATAAAATGGACCGCTACAAGAGCAGATTTGATTTTTGGTTCTAATTCTGAATTAAGAGCAATAGCAGAGGTTTACGCAAGTAATGATGCAAAAGAAAAATTTGTCAAAGACTTTATTAGTGCTTGGAAAAAAGTAATGAGCCTTGATCGGTTTGATTTAAAATAAACAATAATACCAATAAAGAATAAAAGAAATATCGGTTTGGGTACGTGTACTCAAACCGTTTTTTGTTTTTAATTAAGCACATTTTCAAACCAAAAGGCAAGTAAGTTACTACTCTTATACAAACCGTTAACCAAAACCTAATTCTCCAACAATCCCCTACCCATTTTCTTTAACTCTCCGCTCTCTTTAAGCTCTAATACCAACTTATCCAATACTCCATTTACAAACACCTTACTTTTAGGTGTACTGTACCATTTCGATAGTTCAATGTACTCGTTAAGCGTAACTTTTACTGGTACCGATTTAAAATAAATAAACTCTGTTAATGCTAATTTCATTAAAAGAATATCAACCATAGCAATACGCTCAACATCCCAATTTTTTGTTTTGGCAGCAATTAGTTGACTATTAGCTTTATCATTTTCAACTACCTTAGATAACAAGTCTCTTACAAACTGTTTGTCCTCTTTTGTATCTCTATAAAGCGGTAATAATGGTTCTGACATCGTAGAGTCTTCAGAAAAACGTTTAATCGTTTTTATGATCATACTCAATACAAAGTCCATTTCATCTAACCCCCAAAAAATACTTTTATCTTCAATTTCAGAGAGTAATAATTCAAAATCTGGAATTATCTTCTTATATAAATCAATAACAAACTTTTTATCTTCTGCAAAAGAAGTTTCTCTTGTTGACATATATTCCTTAAAAAGTTCGTGTTCTCTTACAAATGCACTAAACTTTATCATCAACTCCTTGTCTTTGCTCCACGATAACTTGTTATCGTTAATCTGCTTTTTCAAACTAACATTCTTAGCCAATAAGGCTAAAACTTTATTCTCAATAAATTTAGTGTTTGGATTTAAATCTTCATCTGTTGGAAGTCGCTTTTTCTTCGCTTCCTCCATTCTTAATTCTGATAAATGAGTCAACTCTTGACCTAAAATTAGAAAAAACAAATACAAATCGTGCATTCTTTCTAAACTCAAGAAAGTTTCACTTTCTAATTTTTTCATATTCCTATCTTCCGATTGAAAATACGAATACAATGCCTGAAATACTTTTACCCTTAGGAACCTTCTACTTAACATATCTGTTTTATTCTTTTACCTACACTTTATTTCGGCTACACTCAGCATAAACTAGCTCAGTGTTACCAATAACACTTAATTTATATTGCTCCTTTAATTCTATCTTCAGCCATTTTATTTGCAATGGCATAAGTAGGAATATTATTTGCTTTTGATCCATTTATGATTTCAGTAGTAGTATCATAAATCTGGGCAGCTTTTTCCATTGCCCACTCTGCTGTTCTTCCATCAACTTCAGCAAAACAATTAATTACACCACCAGCATTTAACATGAAATCTGGCGCATAAATAATTCCTTTATCCATTACAGCTTTTCCATGTATCGTTTCTTTTTGTAACTGATTGTTAGCTGCTCCAGCAATAATAGAACATTTTAACCTACTTAGCGTTTCATCATTTACAGTTGCACCCAATGCACAAGGAGCATAAACATCAACATCTAAATCATAAATTTCATCTAATCCAACAATGGTTGCACCATATTTATCAGAGACTTCTTTTAAAGATGGTTTATGAATATCTGTAACAATACTTTAGCTCCTTCATCATTTAAGTGTTTTATTAAGTATTGACCAACATGCCCTGCACCTTGAACAGCAACCTTAATTCCGGCTAAAGAATCTGTACCAAATTGAGCTTTAGCACACGCTTTCATTCCAACATAAACGCCATAAGCAGTTACTGGAGAAGGATCTCCACTCTTTCCTGGCAAACCAGCTACATGATTTGTTTCTTTATTACCCAAACCATATCTTGTGGTGAAATACCAACATCTTCTGCTGTAATGTATTTTCCACTTAACGATTCTACAAATTGTCCAAACCTTCTAAATAACGCTTCATTTTTTTGCGTGTAAGAATCTCCAATAATTACCGCTTTTCCTCCACCTAAATTCAATCCAGATATAGAATTCTTATAAGTCATTCCTCTCGATAAACGCAATACATCTGTAATTGCATCCTCTTCATTCGCATAATTCCACATCCTTGTTCCGCCTAAAGCTGGTCCAAGAGTTGTATTATGAAGTGCAATAATAGCTTTTAACCCAGTTGCTCTGTCCTGACAAAAAAGTACCTGCTCATGATCCATACTTACCATTTTAGCCAATACATTATTTTCATCTTTCGAAATCTCCCTAACCTCCAATATATCTGTCATTGCGATAGTTTTATTATTTTTAATCTTTAATCCTATTAAAGATAATTACTTTTGACTTCTCATAATTTTTAATATCTCTATTTAAAAAGGATGCAAATTTAGTCTTTTTACTGCATTGTCTTAAAAATTAACTAAGAAAATAGTGTAAATCCTTTTATGGGTAATTTTTAAATGAAATCTTTAAAACATCTAAATAAATACTTACTCAAATACAAATACCGTTTGTTATTAGGATTTTTATTTATCATTTTAGCTAACTTCTTTAAGATTTTCCCTGCCCAACTTATCCGCCAAGCGTTAAACCTTATTACAGATAAGTTAAAAGGAACCAAAATTATAAATGAATCATTTCTCTCTGATTATATTCAGGATATGACAACACCTAAAATTGTGTTGTTATATGCAGCCATCATTTTTGGAATAGCGATTATTACAGGAATATTTACTTTTTTCCAACGTCAAACGATTATTATTATGTCGCGTTTAATAGAGTTTAATCTTAAAAACGAAATTTTTAATCATTATCAAAAACTGGACATTACCTTTTATAAAGAAAATAATACAGGCGATATTATGAATCGTATTAGCGAAGATGTTATGAAAACAAGAATGTATTTAGGCCCTGCCATTATGTATTCTTTTGGACTTTTATCTCTATTTGTAATGGTTGTTCCTGTTATGTTTTCTATTAATGTGAAATTAGCTATTTACTCACTAACTCCCTTACCTATATTATCTGTTATTATTTATTTAGTAAGTGCTCGGATTAATAGACAGAGCGAAAAAGTACAAGCTAAACTTTCTGATATTACTACCCTATCTCAAGAAACCTACTCAGGCATAAGAATTTTAAAAACCTACGTAAAAGAAAGCTTTTTTATTTCAAAATTAGATTCAGAAAATGAAGCTTACCGAATGTATTCTATGGATTTAGTTAAAACTAACTCCTTTTTCTTTCCTGTAATGATGTTATTGATTGGTTTAAGTACCATTTTCACTATTTATATTGGAGGTAATGAATATATTGCTGGAAACATTGAAATTGGTCATATTCTCGAATTTGTAATCTATGTAAATATGCTCACCTGGCCTGTTACTGCAATTGGTTGGGTTACCTCTATAATACAACGTGCTGCGGCTTCTCAAACAAGAATTAATGCTTTTCTAACTACACAACCGAATGTAAAAAATACGGCTACAGAAAATTTAAATTTAAAGGGGAAAATAACTTTTAAAAATGTTTTTTTTACCTATCCAGAATCAGGAATTACAGCACTAAAAAATATTTCTTTCGAAATAAAAAAAGGAAAAACATTAGCAATTATCGGAAAAACGGGTTCGGGAAAATCATCTATTATTAGTTTGTTAATGCGAAATTACGATGTAAATGAAGGTGAAATTTTGATAGATGACAATAACCTGAAAACAATCAATATCAATCAACTTAGAGAAAATACAGGAGTCGTACCTCAAGATGTTTTTCTTTTTTCTGATACAATTGAAAACAATATTGCTTTTGGTTACAAAAACAAATTACCGGATAGAACTATTATTGAAAAAGCAGCCAAAGATGCCGCAATTTATAGTAGTATTATTGAATTACCAAAAGGGTTTGAAACAAAAATTGGTGAACGAGGTGTAACACTTTCTGGAGGTCAAAAGCAACGAGTATCTATTGCAAGAGCAATTATTAAAAATCCTCAAATCTTAATTTTTGATGATTGCCTTTCTGCTGTAGACACCGAAACAGAAGATATTATCTTAACCAATCTTAAAAAGATTATGAAAGATAAAACTTCTATTATTATTAGTCACAGAATTTCCTCTGTTAAAAATGCTGATTCAATATTGGTATTAAATGAAGGTGAAATAATTGAGCAAGGAACACACGAAGAGTTATTAAATATAAAAGGGAACTATTACGAAACCTATAGAATTCAGCTCTTAGAAGAAGAAAATAATAAATTAAAATAATTTTCATCTTTTGATTTGATAACTAATTATTAATATCTAAATTTGCAGCCCTTTTAAGGGGAAAAATAAATAAAGAAACATGGACGCGATTAAATTTGTAGAAAACGAGTTATCACCAGTTAGTGATTTACCTTCATTTAAATCTGGAGACACTATTACGGTATATTATAAAATTACAGAAGGGAATAAAGAAAGAACTCAACATTTTCAAGGAGTTGTTTTACAAAGAAGAAACCCTGGAGCAAACGAAACTTTCACAATCAGAAAAATATCTGGTGGGATTGGTGTAGAAAGAATTTTTCCTTTAGCTTCTCCAGCTATCGAAAAAATTGAAATCATCAAACATGGTGCTGTGAAAAGAGCTAGAATTTTCTACTTGAGAGAAAGAACTGGTAAAGCTGCAAGAATTAAAGAAAAGAAATTTATCAAAAAATAATTTTTACAACTAAAACTGTAAAAACTAAAAGCCTCGGAATTTTTCTGGGGCTTTTTTTGCTTTGATAATAGTTATGAATAATCACAATATTTAGACTAACTATTCTTTTTAATCGATAAAAAAAATAGTCTTCTTTAAGCAATATAACAAGCTAATTTATTGAAAAAAGATGGGTAAGTTTGTAGTCCTATCAATTAATCTTTAAAGGATATGAGGCAACTAAAAATTACCAAATCTATTACAAATCGTGATAGTGCATCTTTAGACAAGTATTTACAAGAAATAGGCAGAGAAGATTTAATTACTGCCGAAGATGAAGTTGAATTAGCTCAGAAAATTAAGCAAGGTGACACTCGTGCTCTTGATAAATTAGTAAAAGCTAACCTTCGTTTTGTTGTTTCAGTATCAAAACAATACCAAAACCAAGGATTAACACTTCCCGATTTAATTAATGAAGGTAATTTAGGATTGATTAAAGCTGCTCAGCGATTTGATGAGACTAGAGGTTTTAAATTTATCTCTTATGCTGTTTGGTGGATTCGTCAATCTATTTTGCAAGCAATAGCAGAACAAGCTCGTATTGTAAGGTTGCCCTTAAACCAAGTTGGTTCTTTAAATAGGATTAATAAAATGTTTTCTAAATTAGAGCAAGAATTTGAACGTGCTCCTTCTGCAGAAGAAATTGCAGAATCTTTAGAAATAGATAAAGACAAAGTAACTGAGGCTCAAAAAATATCAGGAAGACACGTATCTGTTGATGCACCTTTTAAAGATGGTGAAGATGGAACATTATTGGATGTTTTATCTAATGGAAACTCTCCAAAAGCAGATATCGGTTTAATGAATGAATCTTTACAAAAAGAGATAAAACGTTCATTATCAACTTTAACAGATAGAGAAAAAGATGTTATCATTTTATTTTTTGGTATTGGAATAGCTCACCCTCTCTCATTAGAAGAAATTGGTGAGAAATTTGGATTAACCAGAGAACGTGTTAGGCAAATTAAAGAAAAAGGAATTAGAAGATTAAGACATGCTTCGAGAAGCAAATTATTAAAAGCATATTTAGGATAATTTTTTTATGGAAGTGTTAGATAATAAAACCGCATACGAAAACAAGTTAAATGCATATGTTGATGATGAAAAATCAACTGTAAATCTTATTAGTTCTATTGGGCATTTAATGTATGAAAAATCTATTGAATTAGTTTTATTTAGAAACCCTTTAGTTGATAAAAGTATTTCTGAAGTTTTAAAATTGCATAAAAAAGCTAAAACCATTGCTTACAACCCAGTAAGTATTCATGATACAGCTGGATTAGCTGCTGAATTAGTGAATTTAAACATTGCTCCTTCCAAACTAGATATTGGGAAATTAGCAAGTGAATGGAATAGTGAAAAAGAAAAGTTTAATTCTAAAGCCGAGTTTTTAACAAATAAGTTAGCTGGTTTTGAAAGTTCTGAAGATCATAATATTACTCCAAAAGATATTGTACTTTATGGCTTTGGTAGAATTGGTAGATTAGCTGCCAGAGAATTAATTAAACAAGCTGGTAAAGGCCAACAATTAAGGTTAAGAGCTATTGTTACCAGAAGTGTTACCGATGATTCTATTACTAAAAGAGCTGCGTTACTAACTAACGATTCTGTTCATGGAGAGTTTAATGGAAATGTAGAAATTGACTTAGAAGGAAAAGCATTAATCATTAACGGCCAGATTGTAAAAATGATTGAAGCCAAAAATCCTGAAGATGTTGATTATACATCTTATGGAATTAACGATGCTTTAATTATTGACAATACTGGTGTATTTTCTAATAGAGAAGCCTTAGGAAGACATCTGCAGGCCAAAGGAGTTAGCAAAGTTCTATTAACCGCTCCAGGAAAAGAAATTCCTAATATTGTTTATGGAATTAACGAAGGTGAATTAGATTTAGAGAAGGAAGATATTTACTCAGCTGCATCTTGTACAACAAATGCTATTGCTCCTATATTATACACAATAGAAAATGCTTTAGGAGTTGTTAAAGGTCATATTGAAACAGTACATGCTTACACCAATGATCAAAACTTATTAGACAATATGCATAAAAAACCTCGAAGAGGTCGTTCTGCAGCAATAAACATGGTTATTACTTCTACTGGTGCAGGAAATGCAGTAACAAAAGTAGTTCCAAGTTTAAAAAATAATTAACTGCAAATGCAGTTCGAGTACCTACACCAAATGGTTCTTTAGCAATTTTAAATCTAAATATTGATAAAGAAACTTCGGTAGATGATGTAAATGAGATAATTAGAAAAGCTGCTTTAGAAGGTGCTTTAGTTAACCAAATTAAATACGAAAACGATCCAGAACTAGTATCTAACGATATTATCGGAAATATTTGTTGTTCAGTATTTGATAGTAATGCGACTATTGTGTCTAACGATAAGAAAAATATTGTTCTTTATGTATGGTACGATAATGAGTTTGGTTACACTAAACAAGTTATCAGATTAGCAAAATACATTGCTAAAGTTAGAAGACTTATTTATTATTAGAATTTAAAATTATTCAAATGCGTCATTCTGAACTTGTTTCAGAATGACGTTTTCTTTTAAAAAAGAAATAAAAATGGCTACAACAAAAAAGGATACTCGTTTAAATAACATCATCGCTGATCTTTCTTCTTTAGAAGAAAAGAAAATTTTTACAGCGCTGAAGCAATTAAGAAAGCATGGAAAAAGAGAAGCAATTACGCCATTAATTGATTTACTTTCTTCTACAGAAAATGAAGATATTAAAAATGAAATAACAACTTTATTATTTGATTTAAAAGACCAATCTGTAGTAGAAGAAATTATTTTAGCTCTTGAAAATGATAACTACACTACAGAATTAGCTACACTTGTATCTATCTTTTGGCAATCTTCATTAGATAGTAGTGAACATATTACATCTATTGTTAAACAAGCCATAAAAGGCGATTATATGGTTGGAATAGAAGTCTTGAGCGTAATAGATAATTATGATACAACATTTCAAGAAACAGAGGTAGAAGATCTTAAGTTTGATTTGGATGAAGCGATTGAAGAAGAGCAAACTGAAAAAAGAGATCTCTTAATTTCTATTAGAATGGCTATAGATGCGTTGAATTTAGAGTTTTAATTTTCATTTGATTTTTTAATCAAATAAATACAACTTCGTTTAACAACATGTAAGAAACATTAAAACGTTTCCAACAAGTAGGTTAAACGAAATTCTCAAAAAAACAATCTTGCTAAATACTGATTATTATTGTCTTCAAATACCAACTCTATCTTTAAATCAAGTGATTTTGCAACTCTTTTTAATTTATCAAAATCGACAAATAACCAATCAAATTTATCGGTAGTATAATTTTTGTATTGCATCTGATAATTTACTTCTCCGTAATAATCTCCGTTTAAATCAGCCCATAACGAACCATCTTCTTCCTCAAACATATATTGAATGTCTGAAGAGTCTAATAAAATTTGTCCTCCAGAATTTAATAACGATTTTGCTTTTTTAAGAAATTTCGGAAGTTCATTTAAAGTTCCTGCGATCCCTACTCCATTCATTAAAAAAAGTAAGGTGTCATATTTCTCATTAACATTATAAAAGTTAATGCATTGAGAATTTAAGCCTCTTTTTTGCATCACTTCTACTGCACCTTCTGATGTATCGATTGCTAATACTTCAACTCCTTTGCCTTTTAAAATAATACTATGACAACCACTTCCCGCTCCGACATCCAACACGCGGCCTTTGCATAATTCTAGTGCCATTTTTTCTAATGTAGGTAATTCTTTTTCTGATCGAAATAAATAAGGTATAGGAATTACATCTGCTTCAGAAATAGACGATTTCACAATAATATCTGTCGTGTAACTATTGTTATAAAAATCCAACAAAGCAGCTCCAACTGCATCTTTATCTCTAACCATCACAATAAGTTACGTGCTTTAATTTCTAAATATTTATTGATAGAATTAACCGTTAAATTTTCTGGCTCAGTCAATATTGAATGAATCCCATACTTTTTCAACTCTTTTACAATGAGTCTTTTTTCGTAAGCAAATTTCTCAGCAATGGTTTGTTTGTATATATCAAGTGTATTTTCTGCTTTTTTATTAATCAATTCTATTAACTCCGTATTTTCAAAAAATATTACTACCAACAGGTGGCTTTTAGCAATGCTTCGTAAATATTTCATTTGCCTGTTTAAGCTATCCATTGTTTCAAAATTGGTATATAATAAAACTAAGCTACGCTGGTTAATTTTATACTTTACAGCAATATTTAACGCTTCAAAATTAGAGTCTGCAAAACCAGTTTTCTGATTATAAAGCAATTCCATTATCTTCCGCATTTGTGTGCCTTTCCTATCGGCAGCAAGCATTGTTTTCATTTTATTATTAAAAGTCATCAACCCTGCTTTATCATGTTTTTGTATAGCAATGTTAGAAATTACCAAAGAAGAATTAATGGCATAATCCACTAATGTTAATCCATTAAATGGCATTTTCATTGCTCGTCCCATATCAATTATACTGTACACATTTTGAGAGCGTTCATCCTGGTATTGATTTACCATTAATTTGCTTCTACGAGCTGTAGCCTTCCAATTAATAGTTTTAAAATCATCGCCAAACACATATTCCTTAATTTGTTCAAACTCTGTATTCTGCCCTATTTTTCTGATTTTCTTTACCCCTACTTCGGTTAAGCGATTTGAAATTGCCATTAACTCATATTTACGCATTTGCATAAATGATGGATAAACTGGCACCAGTTCATTTTGTGAAAATTGATATCGTTTACTAACAAAACCTATTACACCTGTAGCATAGACATTTACTGCTCCAAAAGAATATTCTCCTCGCTCTACAGGGTACAAATAATATTTTAACAACTTTTTTTGTCCTTTTTCTAAGGTTAACTTAAACGCTGTATCTCTCGCTTGAAATTGAAACGGAATTTCATCAATAATTTTCAGTTTAACTGTAAATTGATAAGCATTTTCTACTACAATTTGAATTTCATTTTTATCACCATTAGATAGCTTATCCATACTATCTCTACGTGCAAAAACTCCAGTTTTATTTCTATATAGAAATAGTATATCAATAATAAACAACACAAACACCAATAACAGTAGTAATCTTGTTATGATAAACACTATCGTAAAGAAAAATCCGGTAATAAACAACACTACTAATGCCGCTAAAACATTAAATAGGATTTGGTTGATGTATAGTGATTTTATAAATTTCATTTCTTAATCAATGATTGAATGGTTGAATGTTATAATGATTTAATAGTAAAATTCTGTCATTATAGCACTCTCTCATTAACTACCTAGGCACTTCTATTTTTTCTATTAATTGTGTAACTATTTCTCCTGCAGAAACACCTTCCATTTCCTTTTCTGGTGTTAATATAATTCTGTGTTTTAATACATGAGGAGCAACAAATTTTATATCATCTGGTGTAATAAAATCTCTACCATTAATTGCTGCGGTAGCTTTTGCGCCACTCAATATCGCTAACGAAGCTCTTGGTGAAGCTCCTAAAAACAACGAACTATTATTTCTAGTACTTCCTACTATTTGAGTGATATACTTTATTAGGTTTTCTTCTACATGAATTTCAGCTACTTTATTTCTGTAATCAACAATTTGAGCTGCAGAAATCACTCCTTTTATGTCAGAAATATTTACCTTATCTTTTTGATTATGAAAATCAGTTAATAGTTTCGTCTCATCATCTAAACTTGGATAACCTACTTCAATTTTAAATAAGAATCTATCCAATTGAGCCTCTGGCAAACGATATGTTCCTTCCTGTTCTACAGGGTTTTGTGTAGCTAAAACGATATACGGAGCAGTCATTTTATGCGTTACTCCATCGGCAGTAATTTGGCGTTCCTCCATCACTTCAAACAAAGCTGATTGTGTTTTTGCAGGTGCTCTATTTATTTCATCAATCAAAACAATATTAGAAAATAAGGGTCCTTTTCTAAATTCAAAATCTGATGTTTTTTGATTAAAAATAGATGTGCCAATAATATCTGAAGGCATTAAATCCGGTGTAAATTGTATTCTCGAAAAATCTACAGAAATTGTTTTGGCTAATAATTTTGCGGTTAGTGTTTTGGCAACGCCAGGTACTCCTTCAATTAAAACATGACCATCTGCTAAAATCGCAATCAACAGTAAATCAATCATTTGTTTTTGTCCAACAATAATTTTTTCTACTTCAACACGTACATCATTTATTGATTTTTGTACTCCACTTAAATCAACTCTAGTGTTAAATTGTTGACTTAACTCATCACTACTTGGTGTTTCTATTTTTTTAAGAGTTGATTGCTCCTCTTGTGGCTTTTCGTTTTCTTCCATGATATTTATCTTATTCGTTGTTGATGAAATTCTGTTATCAGCTTATTCAATTTGATTAATTCTTGTTCTGACATTCCTTTTTTAATACTAGCAATACAGCCTATTAGTTTATTTACTTCTAACTCTGTTACACCTGACTTCTTAGTTAAACTCCAAATAAAATCAGCATTTAACTTGTTGGTTTTTAGCAAATAATTAGTTCTAACAAAATCTAAAAAATACGTTATCTTTTTCTCTGCTAAATTATAATGATTTTTATTCTGATAATAAAGTGTACCTACTACATCTACAAAGCCAACCGTTACATTTTTAAGCGGTTCTATTACCGGAATAATCCGCTGTTTTCTTTTTACATTAAAAATAATATACACTAGTAAACTAAAAATTAATACTAAATAAGCCATTTTCAACGCTGGTTCACCCAAAATATAGCGAATTGGAGAGCTCACCATTCTCCGTCCTGCTTTGTAATACTCATCCCAAATAATAGTCTGATTAGGCAAGTAACTTAACGCTCTAAACGCATAATCATAATTTACAGAATCGGTTAAATAGTAATTAGTAAACGCTTTGGGTAAGGTATTGATGTAAATATTCCCTTCACCATAAGTAACTTTAATAAAATTAATGTTTCCTTTTTTATCTTCACCTAATACTGTGGTATAGTTAGAATCTATTGATGTAAAATAACAATTGGGGAACTGATGAGCATTATAGCTATAGCCTTTCTTATAATTTAAGTGTTTATTGGTTAAGTTAATAGTCGTTATTGTATCATTATCCAAATAATCATAGCCAAACTTTGTTTTTATACTTAAGATCTCAGCGAATTTACCTTCAAAATGATTGGCTGCAATAAACACATTGTTTCCGTTAGATACAAACTTCAATAGTTTTTCAGCATCTAACTTATCGGCTTTAAATGTGTTATTAATAATAATATAATTGGTATTTTTTTGATCTTTAAGTTGATTATAAGCAGGTAGTTTCGATTCTATAATAGTTTGATTTGGGAATAAATCGGGCATTAAATCTTTTAAGATAAAACACCCATAAGGCACTTTATCTTGTTGCGAATAACTTTCCATCCAATTAACTGGTTTTGGCACATTATATTGAACCAGAACAACTAACACAAAGCCTAAAGCAAGCATTACATAATATTTTATGTTCGGATTCTTAAGCATTATTGGGATAACTTTTTACTGAGTGCTTTAAATTCACTAATTGTTTCATTAAATGTGATTTCTTCTAATTTAAACTCACCATACCAAACATATTCGAACAAAACACTTGTATTTTTAAACGAACCTTTTAGTCCTTCTTCTTTAATTTCTGAGAGGTAATCTAAATTTGTTTTATCCACTTTCCACTCAATAATATCTTTGTCGGTAAGCTGTTTTAATATCTTAAGAAAAGATAAACGAATAGCTTCTTTGTAATTTTTTTGTGCCGTAGCAGCTGTAATTTTTTCATCAAAAGGAATTTCATGAATGTCTTCATCCTCAGTAATAAAATGCACTTTATTGGTCCCACTTTTCGATTGAAACAAACCTCTTAAACTTGTTTTAAAAATTTTAAGTACAACAAATATAATTACAGCGGCTAGTAAAACCCATTTTAAATAATCCCATGCAAATGAAATTCCTGATTGGTCAAACATCGTTGAAAACCATTCCCAAGATATTCTTTTAAAAGCTTCCCACCAATCTTCAGCTGGTGGTGGAACTCTATCATATAGAAAGTCTCTATCAGCTTGATATTCTTGTATCTTATATGCTTCTATTTGTTTTAATTCTACCTGGGATGAATCCATAGGAATTTCATTCCCCAACACAAAAATGGGGAGCAACAAACCTATTATTAAACTAATTTTAGATAGTAATATCCTCATCTTTAGAATTATCTGCACCTATTGAATCTATCTGAGACAATAAACCTGTACCTTGTTTCTGTTCATTTAAACTATAATACTGAAAGCTAATCATAATATAAAGCAATGCGTTTACTAAAGAAGCTCCAAAAACACCGATAGTAGTAAACACTATTAATAAAATAGAATAATCACTAACTCCATTCTGAATAGAATTAAATGTTACTAAACCTGTTACAATCGATTGAGGAATAACGAAAATAACCCCAATAATTCCTACAATTAAATAAGCAATAAATATAACTACCCATGTATTCCAAAAGTTACCTTTTAATAAAAACCTTGCTTTTGATAATGCTGCCCAAAATCCTATTTTTTCTCTGATAACGATCAAATACACTGCAATAAAAACAAATGCGAAAGGTAAACCAATGATAAATAAACCTATTACCATTAATAATCCAATAATGATTCCGCCAGCAGTTCCCATTATAGAAAATAGCCCAATAATTATCCCTAACACAATAACTAAAACAATTCCAACTAACAACAAACCGAAAAAAGCTCCAGTAATTCTACCTAAATCTTTTACAAAAGCTTGCCAAACATCTTTTACATCAAAACCTTTGTAACCTTTCTCTTCATACAGAACTATATACTCAAAAGTAACACCAACCAATGTTATTCCACTTATTATGCTTGTAATTATTGTAAAAAAGTAAACAGGTCCTAACATACTCAAAGGAGATGTTCCTCCTGAAATCATAGATGATATATCGAAACTATTTTGCGTAAAAATTCCGTTTAATAATGCTGAAAGAAACAAAAATGGTCCAACCAAGTACAATAAGGTCTTTAATAAAGGTTTAAAATTTTGTTTTAAAAATTTAAACGAGACATTAAACGTATCGCTAAAATCTCGCTCTACATTAAATTCTATTTTTTCATATTTCTGATCCATAGTTCTGTATTTTTTTATATAAAGTAATCGGGTAAATAATGAAGTACCATATAATAAACGATAATGACCCTCCTATAATTAATAAACTTAACCAAATTGGCATTTCTGTATGTCGGGTTACAAAGCCTTCTAAAAAACCTGCTACAATAAAAATAGGTACTAAACCTATTACTATTTTCAACCCTTTTTTTGCTCCTCTAATAAACGAAACGCCCCTACTATAAGTCCCCGGAAATAAAATGCTATTCCCCATTACCAAACCTGCTCCTCCTGCAATAATTATTACAGATATCTCTAATGTCCCGTGTATCCAAATGGTTAATAATGATTGTAATAACACTCCTTTAGCAAAAAAGAAATATTGAAAAGATCCTAACATTATTCCATTGTTTAATAAAACATAACCTGTTCCGATAGAAAAGAAAACACCTAATATAAAAGCGATAAATGCCACTCTAATGTTATTTACTGTAATAGCTAAAAACATATCTAATTGATTCATTTTTTTATAAACCGCCATTGGATCGTCATTTTCAATATTCTCTAAAGTCATATTTACATACGAATCTCCTAAAATTAACCGAACAAAAGTATCATCAAAAGCTGCCGAAATCCAACCAATTAAACACGCCACTACAAATATGAGAAACGCAGAAAACAATTGTTTATGACAGCTTTTTACGATTAAGGGTAATTCATACGTCCAAAAAGAAATAATACGACTATTACTCTCCTTTTTGTTTTTGTAAATAAGTTGATGAACTTGAGCTGTTAGCCCATTTAAATATTGTGTTGTTTTTGATTTTGGAAAATGTGTTTTTGCATAAGATAAATCGTTGGTTAACTGAATAAATAAGTTAGCCGTTTCATCTGGGTTGCTTTTCTTTTTAGCATTTAACTCATCTTCAAATTGCTGCCATTTTTCTGAATTTATTTTTAAAAATGTAATTTCTCTCATGCTTGCGTAAATATATCCATTTAGTTTAATATTTTTATGGAAATGGAAAGAGTAGGAATAAATACGGCACAAAATGTTGCAATTGATTACCAACTTGCCAGTATTGGTGATCGTATTTTAGCCACTTTATTAGATTACGTATTCTTTATTGCTTATTTTATTCTTATACTTTTTTTTGCAAGTTTTAATATTTGGCCAGGAAAAAATGAATCTATCGCTTTTTGGATCATAACCTATCTCCCAATTCTATTTTACGATTTACTCTGCGAATTATTAATGGGCGGACAATCTTTTGGAAAACAAATAATGAAAACAAAAGTAATTAAGTTAGACGGTTCTAGCCCTGGTTTCGGAGGTTATTTATTACGTTGGTTATTTAGGATTGTTGATACTATTGGTTTTTCAGGTGCCGTTGCATTAATCACTATTTTAGTAAATGGTAAAGGTCAGCGAGTTGGAGATATTGCTGCAGGAACAACCGTTATTAAGTTAGCTAAAAAACTAACATTAAAAGACACTATTTTAAATAAGGTTAATAGTAACTATAAGATTATGTTTAATGAAGTGGAACATCTTAGCGATAAAGATATTTTTGTAATTAAAAACTCACTAACCTATGGTTTAAAGCACAATAAGTGGGATGTTATTGATAAGGCCTCTAACAAAGTTAGAGAAACACTCAATATTAAAACAGATTTAAAAGCGATTCCGTTTTTAAATACCATCATAAAAGATTACACACACTTTCAGTTTAAAGAATAGGAAAGTAATTTTGTAAAAAAAATGCTGTTCTCAATACAAAATTCTGCTAGAATTTCGCTCGAACTGACATTTTTCAAAATTCATTTATGAAGCTTAGTTCATAAATGAATTTTTTCTCCTTTTTCATCAATAAAATTATACTCTAACAACCCATAAGATGTTGTTGGGAAAACTTCTATCGTTTTATTATATTTTTTCTGCCAATCTTTACGTAAAGAAGTGGGATTAAAAAATGACCCTCCAGTTTTCTTATTAATAAAAGCCTCAACGTAAGGGTGTGCGTTAACTCTAATGTTTTTATTCTTATTCTGTTTAGCTAAATAACGCAAATTACCTTCTAGTTCATCAACCAATAAAATAGTAGAATGCACTTCTCCATCTCCTTTACAACAAGGACATTTCTCAGCAGTTTTAATATCCATTTCTGGTCTAACTCGCTGACGGGTAATCTGTATTAAGCCGAATTTACTAGGAGGCAAAATATTGTGTTTTGCTCTATCATCCTTCATAAATTCTTTCATTTTTTCAAATAAAAGTTTACGGTTTGCAGCTTCTTTTAAATCAATAAAATCAACTACAATAATCCCTCCCATATCTCGCAACCTTAACTGTCGAGCGACTTCTTCTGCTGCTTCTAGGTTAACTTCTAATGCATTCTCTTCTTGTGTTTTATCCTTCCTCTTCCCTCTTTGTCCACTATTTACATCAATAACATGTAGTGCTTCAGTATGCTCAATGATTAAATAAACACCTGTTTTAAGTGTAACGTTTTTACCAAAAGAAGTTTTTATTTGTTTTTCAATTCCAAAATTTTCAAAAATAGAAACGTTACCTACAAAGTGTTTCACAATATCCTCTTTATCTGGAGCAATCTCTTGTAAATAAATTTTTAGCTCATTATACAATACTTCATCATCAACATGAATTTTGCTAAAATCTTTATTTAAGATATCTCTTAAAAGAGCAGATGTTCTGTTCAATTCTCCTAATACTTTTTTAGGAGCGTGAGCATTTCTCAACTTCTTGTAGCACAAAGTCCAACGATCAATTAAGCTACTCATATCAGCATGCAAATCTGCTACCTTTTTATCTTGAGCAACCGTTCTTACAATAACACCAAAACCTTTCGGTTTAATGCTTTGTATTAATCGTTTTAACCGATCTTTTTCTTCTGAATTTTTAATTTTTTGAGATACCGAAACCTTATCAGAAAATGGCACTAATACTAAATACCGTCCTGCCAAAGAAATTTCCGAGCTTAATCTCGGTCCTTTAGTAGAAATAGGTTCTTTTGCTATTTGTACTAAAATATTCTGATTAGATTTTAAAGTCTGTTCAATTTTACCCGTTTTTTCAATTTCAGGCTCTAGTTTAAAATCTAAATCTGGTCTATTGAATTTTCCACCCGTTACACCTCTCGTGTACTTGGAAAACGATTTAAATTTAGGTCCTAAATCTAAGTAATGTAAAAACGCGTCTTTTTCATAACCTACGTTAACGAAAGTGGCGTTTAGCCCTGGCATAATCTTTTTGACCTTACCAAGGTAAATATCTCCAACAGAGAAGTTATTATTGCTTTTTTCTTTGTGTAACTCCACTAGCTTTCCGCTATGGAGTATGGCAATAGTAACCTCATTTGGTGAAGACTTGATAACAAGTTCTACACTCATTTTAAAGTTTTTTTTACCAAACAAAAATCCCCCACAGCAAAATCTATAGGGTAAAAGTAGATGTAAATAGAAAGTAAAAAACATTAACAACTACACTATAAAAGTGTAGTTGTTAATAGTTAAAGAAAATTATTTTTTCTTCTTGTGTCTGTTTTTTCTTAGTCTCTTTTTACGCTTATGCGTAGCCATTTTATGTCTTTTTCTTTTTTTACCGCTTGGCATACTAGTTAGTTTAAATATCTATAATTCGTTCTTCTATCGCAGCGCATCAGGCGCCTTTAATCGACAGTATTAATTTTACTTAACGTCTACCTTATCCTTAATTCTCTCAGCAAAAGTTTT
>JAESTF010000280.1 GCA_016763795.1 Flavobacteriales bacterium | reverse complement strand
CTTCTCATTTGTTAACGTAGTTTTCATATACTTTTCACGGTTATCAACTTGAGAAACCACTTGTCCTCCTTGAATTCCTGCATCAATATACTCTGCTTTTTAGGGTTTTTCTTAAATTTTCCTAACAATTTTTTTCCTGCACTTTCTTTTTTCACTACAACTTCTTCTGGCATAACCTCATATTTAAACCCAATAGAGTTATAAATATAACCTAGTTCTGCTCTCGATTCTTGAGGGGGAAAAGAATAAAAAGATAGTGGTTTGTAGTACTCTTTTAATGCAATAAAAATTTCTCGATCTAATGCTGCTCTAAATTTTAATTTAATATCTTGAAAATTCATTTCATTTTTTTGAGCTAAATCTCTATCAATATCAGAAAAATACATTTTAGACTCAAAAGGGATTACTAAAACAGCCGGTTTTTCTATTGCTATAACTTCTTCAGAGTTTCCTGTGGTCGTATTTTGTGCTGAAATTGTTACAATGCTCAAAAGAGCAAAAAGACAGATAAGTGTTTTTTTCATGTTATTGGATATTGAATCGCTAATTAGTAAAATTAGTTTAATCCAATAATAATGCCGCGTACAGAAATACTGTTTTTAAACAAGAATAAGTTAGTAACAAAAATAACTTAAAACGCTTAACCCGTAATTGCTCTAAAAATATCCATCCCGTTGGCATATAACATAAATGTTAATAGAAAAAGCATTCCACCAATTTGAGCATATTCCATTAGTTTTTCATTTGGTTTACGTCTTGTAATCATTTCGTAAGTTAAAAACACTACATGGCCACCATCTAAAGCAGGTATTGGCAATAAATTCATTACGGCTAACATTACAGAAATCATTGCTGTCATTTCCCAGAAACGTTGCCATACCCATTCTGACCCATAAATTTTAGCTATTGTTCCAAACCCTCCTAATTGGCTAACTCCTTCTTTAGAAAAGATTAATTTAAATTGATCAATGTATCTTTTGATAACATTCCCCGTCTTAAAAAATCCTGCAGGAATTGATTCAAAAAAACCATATTCTTTTACTTTAACTTCTAAAACTTCTGATGGAATTTTTCTACCAACCCCTATCATCCCTTTTTCAGTTGTAGTTACCTCCAGTATCTTTTCTTCATTACCTCGTAAAATAGTAAAAGAAATCTTTTCATCACTCTTTCCTTTTAGAAGTTCAGATGTATGAACTAACCCTGAAACTCTTACACCATTAATTGCTATAACCTTATCCTTCACCTTAAAACCTGCCTCTTCTGCGGGCATTCCTGGTTCAAGAGATTCAACAACAAATGGTACTTCTTCTGTAAATAATTGTTTTGCTCCAACTCTTAAAACTGTTTGAGGGAAGTCTTCGGGAATGGCAATGTTTACCTTTTTATTATTTCTATTTACTGTTACTTCCTCAATTCCATCTAATAATAACTGCACTCTTATTTCTCCATAAGTCACATCATTATCAATTTTTTCCCCATCTAAAGCAACTATCCTGTCATTGTGGTTAAACCCTAAATCAACCATTAATGAATCACAATAGATTCCATAAGTTGCATTATTCGCAGGAATATATTTTTCACCCCAAGTAAATAATACCATTGCATAAATGAAGAAAGCAACAATTACATTCATTATTACTCCTCCAAGCATTATAATTAAACGCTGCCAAGTAGGTTTAGACCGAAATTCCCATGGCTCAGGCTCTTTTTCCATTTGCTCCTTATCCATACTCTCATCAATCATTCCAGCAATTTTCACATAGCCACCTAGAGGTAACCATCCAATACCATATTCTGTATCACCAATTTTTTTCTTATAAATAGAAAACCAAGGGTTAAAAAACAAATAAAAACTCTCTACTTTAGTTTTAAAGTATTTTGCTGCAGCGTAATGTCCAAATTCGTGTAAAATAACTAAGATAGATATTCCTAGTAATAGCTGTCCGCCTTGTATTAAGTATTCCATTTATTCAATTAAATTTCGAGCGAAGTTATGATTTAAATTAGAGTTTTAGCAAATTCTCTGGTTTGAGCATTTGTAGAAACATAATCCTCATAGGTTGGTGTTTTAATGAATGTGATTTCTTCCATACATTTTTGGTTAATCTCTGCTATCTCTAAGAACTTAATTTTGTCATTTAAAAAAGCTTCCACCGCAATTTCATTAGCCGCATTTAAAATACAAGCAACATTTCCTCCTTTATCCAATGCTTCATATGCCAAGGAAAGGTTTAAAAAGGTTTCTTTATCTGGTTGCTCAAATGTTAATTGAGGGTAATCCATAAAATTAAAACGTGGAGATTTTGATGAAAAACGGTAAGGAAACGACAATGCATATTGTATTGGGTGCTTCATATCTGGTAATCCCATTTGAGCTTTCATACTTCCATCTTCAAACTGTACAATTGAGTGGATAATTGATTGTGGATGAACAATTACATCAATCTGCTCAGGTTTTAAATTAAATAGCCATTTGGCCTCAATTACTTCCAACCCCTTATTCATTAAGGTTGCTGAGTCAATTGTGATTTTTGCTCCCATATCCCAATTAGGATGTTTTAATGCTTGTTCTTTTGTAATATTTTTTAGCTCTTCAGTCTTTTTTCCTCTAAAAGGACCACCAGAAGCTGTTAAATAAATTTTTTCAATTTTATTTTGAACTTCTCCTATTAAACATTGAAAAATTGCGCCATGTTCTGAATCAACAGGCAAAATTACCACTCCATTTTCTGCGGCTAACTTGGTAATTAATTCGCCTGCAACCACTAATGTTTCTTTATTGGCTAACGCAATATTTTTTTTTGCTTGTATAGCTTTTATTGTCGGAAGCAACCCTGCATAACCGACCAAAGCAGTTAATACAATATTTACCTCTTCCATCTCTACCACTTGGGCTAAAGCCGCTTCCCCTGTAAATGTTTTAATATCGTGTTTCCACAATTTTTCAGAAACTTCTTCAAATCTTGTTTCATCAACAATAACAACGGCATTCGGTTTAAACTTAATGGCTTGTTCTATCAATAAATCAGCATTTTTATTTGCTGTTAAAACTTCTACCTGAAATTTATCCGAATGTTCTTCTATAACTTCTAGTGCTTGCGTTCCTATTGACCCTGTAGAGCCAAGTATTGCTATTTTTTTCTTGATGAGTTCTGACATTAAAATGAGATTACTGCGTTATGCTCGCAATAGCGTTCTTTTGTTATTTTTTTCTTGAGTTGCTTTTAATTTCATCCATTAAAACCCTCTTTGCTTGTTCATAGGATTTTATGTGAATGTAATGTCCATTCCCTGTTTTTGCAATAGATGACATTGATTTAACAGTCCATTTTTCGTTTTTAACACCAACCACAGAAATAGTAACTCCCTTTTTAAAATTTGCTTCTACATTCTTTAAAATGGCCTTCCCTCCAGATTTTTCTAAGTTAAATGCTCCATCAGTAGCAATAATCACTTGGTTATTTCCTTCTTCAATTTTAGCTTCTCGTGCTACTTGGTAAGCTTTTTTAATTCCTTTTCCGCCAGCGGTATAACCTCCTGCTTTTAAATTTTTTATCAATTGTATAATTTTTGCTTTATCTGTAACATATTGCGAGGCCAATAAAACTTCAGTAGAAGAGGCATAGGTTACAATTGCTAATTTACCTATTGATCGGAGCCCATTTAAAAGTTCTATCATAGACACTTTAAGTAAATCCAACCTTCCTTTTTGTTTCATAGAAACCGAAATATCTATACAAAACACCACATTATTTGGTGCGTATAAGTTCACCGGCAATTCTGTTGTTGATATATTATCTTCAGGCTCAATAATCACAACTTCTTCTACAATCGTGTCTTCCTTTTCCGCAATTATTTCCTCTTCTGTTGGCTCTCCTAATTGAAATTCTAAATAATTATTCTTTTGATTTACATAAAAGTCTTGTTCTTTAGTTCCATAACCGGTAGCATTAACCACAAAATAATAAATATCCCATTTTAAATTCTGAATTATAAATCCTTTTTTATCTGTTTTAAGCTCTTTATAATTTAAGCCATCCCAAATAATTTGAACAACTGCATTTTTTATCGGTTTTTTTGTATTTACATCTATTATCTTAATTTTTAAATCTGATTTTAAATCTCTGGGTTGCTTTTGATTTTTAAAATCGGGACAGGCTAAAGATTCATTAATATCAAAAGATTTAGCATCTCCTTCAATTGTTAATGTAATAGGTTCATTATTTACACTAATCCAAACAGGAATGTCTTTTTTAAATTTACCTTTCTTTTTAGGAGTATATTTTATTCTAACAATAATGGTGCTATCAGGTAAAATTTCTTTTTTAGAAAATTTTACCTTAATTCCATAAGGCTCTTCAATTCTAAGGAGGTGTGCAGTCTTAGTTCCTGCATTGGTTAATGTAAAATCAAAATATTTTTTATCTTCTTTATTTATTTCGCCTAAATTATGATAAGAGGTGTTAAATACAACCTGACTAAAGAGGCTATTTAAAGAAAATAAAGTAATTAATATGACAATTATTTTTTTCATGTTTTTAACCAAACCAAATTTTCTGCCAAAGTTACTATTTGTTTTTACAAACGTAGAAAAGATATTCTTTCTTTAAAAATTTAACACAGCTATGAACTATTGTTAAATTCTCTTGTTTTTATTAACTTTGTGCAACTTAAGAATAGGACATTACGTCTCATTATTAAAACCTATTATAAGAAACAAAGATGAAAAAAACACTTATTCTACTTAGCTTATTTGCTTTCACACTTGGATTAAATGCTCAAAAAACAGTTATTATTGCTGATTCTGAAGAATATCAGAAGCTAAAATCCTCAGGTAAATTGGGAGAACTAATCACTTCTGGACGGTATGAAATAACTCAACCAAACGAAAAATCGGCAGAAAATAAAAATATATATTCATCTTCTGTTGCTAAAAAAGCTTCTCAATGTTTTGGTTATACCCCTCCAAACCCTGGGTCAACCCCTACATTAACTAATGTTGATGACCAAGGAGCTGGTCCTATAAATTTACCATTTAATTTTTGTTTATACGGTACTAACTATAACTCATGTTACATAAATAGTAACGGAGTTGTAACATTTGGTTCTTCTTTTACAACATATACTGCAGCTTCTTTTCCTTCTGCAACAATTCCTGCAATGTTAGCACCTTTTTGGGGAGATACTGATACGAGAGGGGGTAATGGTACTTGCTATTATGAAATATTATCAAATGCTGCTATTTTTCATTGGGAAGGTGTAGGTTATTATAATACCCAAGGTGATAAACTCAACACATTTCAATTAATTATTACTGATTTTACATCCCCTCTACTTCAACCAGGAAACAATGTTGGGTTCTTTTATCAAGATATGCAATGGACAACAGGAAGTGCTTCTAATGGTACAAACGGGTTTGGAGGAGATCCTGCAACAGTTGGTGTAAATGAAGGAAATGGTATCGATTATATCCAAATTGGACAGTTTGATGCTCCTGGATCAGCATACGATGGGCCTTTTAATTTGAATGACGGTGTAAGTTGGTTAGATAATAAAACCTTCATGTTTAATGTTTGCAACTCAACCAACCTTCCTCCAATTGTCGCTGGAATTGATTTTTGTGATACTTTAAGGCTTTGTGTTGGAGATGTTCTACCTATCAACGCTTCTTTTTTAGCTCCTGAAGCAACTCAAACGACATGGGTAGAGGTTGATACTTCTCAAGCCTCAGGCTTTCAAATAACAAACCTTGTTACTGGAACAAATTCTTCAGCACAAGTTGATGGGATATTTATAGCAGATACAAGTAATATTGGTGTTAACATAATAACGTTCACGGCATACGACAACGGGCTCCCTCCAGATACTATTGTATTTGATTATGTTATTCTTGTTGATTCTATGCCTTTTTTACCTGTTATTACTGGAGATACAGCTTATTGTCCTGGCGGCAGTGTTCTTCTTGATGCTGGCCCTGGGTTTGATTCTTATTTATGGAGTAACTCAACAACATCTCAAACAATATCTGTAACTCAAGGAAGTTATACTGTAGAAGCAGTGATAGGTGGTTGTTCTTTTACAACTCCTCCATATATTGTTACTGAATATCCTGATCCAACAGTTCAAATTACTGGCAATATTATCTATTGTCCAGGAGATAGTGTTTTGTTAAATGCAACACAAGGGTTTGATTCTTATTTATGGAATACGGGTATAAACGATACACTAGATAGTATTTATGTTTTTCAAGGGAGTTATAATGTAACTGTTACTGATTCTAATAGCTGTCAAAAGACATCAAACACACTAAATGTTGTTGATTTTACCAACACCGTAAATATAACAGGTAATACAACTTATTGTTTAGGTGATAGTGTTTTACTAGATGCTGGTGCTGGTTATACTACTTATTTATGGGATAATGGAGCTATAACACAAACAATATACGCAACACAAGGACAACATTGGGTAACTGTAACTTTAAACTCTTGTACCGCGTCTGATACTACTGACATCACATTAACAGTTGTCCCTATTCCTGTTATTACTGGGGAAACCTCTTATTGTGCAGGTAGTTCTGTTGCATTAGATGCTGATAGCATTGGAAATGGCTATAATGCCTTTTCTTGGAATACATCTCCTATTCAAACAAACCAAACAATTAATCTAACTCAAGGAACATACTATGTTGTTGTAACGTTGAATGGGTGTAAAGATTCTTCATCACAAATTACAATCACAGAAAATGCTCTACCTACACCAATTATTATTGGAAGTTTACATTATTGTTCAAACGATAGTAATGGAACCAACTTATCAACTGTAAATAGTTATGATTTATACAATTGGTCAAATAGTACTACAGGTCCTGTAACTTTAGCTTCTACAGGAAATATTTCTGTTACGGTTACGGATGCTAATGGTTGTGGAGGGAGTACTCAAGTACTTGTTACTAGTTCTGCTCCGGCAAACAATATTACTGGAGTTAAAGGGTTCTGTTCTGGAGAAACAATTACAATAAGTGCTGACCCTGGGTTTAGTACTTATTTATGGAATTCTGGAGAAACGACTCAAAACATTCTTACTGGACAAGGAGTACATAGTGTAACAGTTACAGATATTAATGGTTGTGAAAACATAGAGGCTATAACTTTAGTTCCAGAACCTAGCCCAATAGCTAATTTCACGATTAACCCCTTAGATCATGGGCAACCAGATGAGTCTATTACGTTTACAGATGCTTCAACAATAAGTGCTGGAAACATTATTTCTTGGGATTGGAATTTTGATGTAAATAGTTTAGGAGGAGCAAATCCAACTTTAGCAAATACTCAAGGACCTCATATTGTTGAATACAGTAATCAGGGAACTTTTACTGTTTCATTAATTGTTACTTCTGATAGCAATTGTATTGGAACAACTTCTATCGATTATTTAATTGTAGATGATATTATTATTCCGAATGTTATTACACCAAATAACGATGGCTTTAATGATTTCTTAACTTTTACAAATTTAGAATTCCATCCTGGAAACACCTTGGTTGTCTTTAATCGTTGGGGGGGTAAAATTTTTGAAAAAGAAAACTATAATAATGATTGGGATGGTGGTGGCCATGTAGTAGGGACCTATTATTTTATTCTTACCGTTGCCGACCTAGACAAACCTATAAAAGGAACACTTACAATATTAGAATAATAGTCTTTTAAAACACAAAAAAGCTCTTCAAATTTGAAGAGCTTTTTTTATTACCTGGCTTTTTATAAGATTATTCTTTCAAACTCATTAACTCTAATGTCGCTTTTG
>JAESTF010000279.1 GCA_016763795.1 Flavobacteriales bacterium | reverse complement strand
GATGATTTAAGCCATTATAATCATAACGAACAACAGGAGCAAAGGATAAGTTTTTCAAAAAACCAAAATTATAACCTGTTGAAAACTCAAGTTGGTTCTTTTGTGGAATTGTTTCTACTTGTCCAACTCCTTTAGTGTGAAAAAGTATTAAGATTAAATTTAGGAGCAATAGTTTTATTTTCATAGATATTATCTTTTGTTTATTTAAATAGTATTAAGAACACTAATCTCTTCAATTCAAATTTAAAGTAGTGAAGGTGTTGTGATAATAAAGTTTCAATATGTCCAATAAGCTAGTAGGACTTTTACTGAGAGTATCATTAAATAATAAAACTGTAATAACTATATAAGTAATAAAACTAACTATAATAATCATTTGAGTTTTTGAAGTTTTTTGAATATCCTGCTTCATTTTTGTCTCGCATATTTCCCCCGGGCAGTACTGAGCTTTATCTTTATAAAAAAGCCTATAAAATTTACAACCAATACAAATACCAAATGCAGTTTCAAAAAATAAAAAAATAAGACAAATCAAACAAATGAGAGTTGTTATAACACTAATTGAATTTAGTACGACTAAAAGAATAAATATTGTAGTTCCCAATACAACTCCAATTGACCACGCAAACCTTTTTGGTGGAGCTCCTACATATTCAGGAACCTGATTCCGAACAATTAAACGCCCAATTATTAATGTTGGAGAAAATTTTGGATTAATAAAAACACGAATTAAAATATCCGTAAAAAATAGCATTACGGCATATTTTAACATTAAAAAGCTGTCAATTAAAATTACGGTCATAATTGAGATAAATAGAATTAAAAAGAGGATACCCGCAGCAGCCCTTATTTCTCGTTCATTTAGCACAGGTATATTATACCCTTCGACATCTTCTCCAAATTTTATTATTTTTTTCATTTTTATTATCTTTATAGTATTTTTCATTTAGAAGTCATTACTCTTAGGTTTTCCAATCCTTTCCGTAAAAAGCTCATCACCATAGGTCTAACTAACCACATCGGCATCCCTTTGGGGTCGAATTGAATAATATTTACTGCTTTACTATGGCTACTAGATGTTTTTAAAAAACTCCAAGACCCTCTAAAATGTTGAACCCTAGATAGTTTTTTAGATGGAGAGGGAGCTAGATCTTCTTTCCATGCTTCTTTCCATTTTACTCCTTCTATATTATTTTCAAAATCTTTAAAAAATGTATAGCGAACTCTCATTTCAGTGTCTTCAAAAATAAAAGGTTCGTTATGGATAACGTACGTTAACAGAGTATCTTTAGACTCATTTAATATATTATATGTAGGGTATTTTTTATTGTTTGGATTATTAGACTGATTATAAATATCTTTCCTAAACGAGGAAACACAGGATTTCGGAGATGACTCTATGTCTCCTTCAATTTTATATTCATAGGTATTTGTACCAACAAGTTTTCGAGAATAAATTTCCCATGTAGGTTTATCGTTTTTTTTGTCAACTTTGACTATTTCCCATCCCTTATTTTCTTCTTCAGAGGGACTAATACTTTTTGAAGAATTACATGCTCCCACTGTGTATAACATTATAATTAAGATGCTAAATATTTTTACTCTTTTAAGACTGATTGCTAATTTCATTATATTAAAAATTATTATTAAGAGGTTATTTCTCTAATGTTTTCTAAACCTTCGACTAAATATTTAATTACTCTTTCTTAAACAAATACCGAGTTATAAATATACCTCCACCCAACTCTCCCGCATGGTTATAAGTTCCTGGGGTTACAAACTGTAAATTCCACCCTTGTTTTGCTAATTCCGAAATTTTAGTGCTTATTGCTTTATTATTTTCTTGAATGTTACTGAAGTTAATTCCTACAAGACTGAAAAAATTTTTCATTTTTACTTCCTCAACTGTTCCATCTCCTTTATCTATTAACATACGTGATCGACCTGCACCCGCAGATACTACAGATTCAATGGTTATTATTTGCATAAAGTCTTGCGAAAAACCTATTATGCTTGTTGTTGCTAGTGCTATGGCTAATACTATTTTTTTCATGTTTTTTTTGTTTAACTATTAAAAATATACAGAGTACAATAAGTTGAGAAAAAACCAAACCGAATTGATTTTTTCAGAAACTGTTCTTATTAATAAGTCTAAATGAATTTGCAATAAATCTTCTCATAGTTTCCTATCTTAATCCTAAATTATTAGGATGTAAAAATATGAGCCTATATTATTCTTTGCATTCACTAAAGTGAATGATTTTTGTTTTTTCAATCACTAGCTATCTGAATTAACAAAAACTAATAATTTAAAGGTTCGGGAAATTTTGACGTTTTTGAATCTAGTAAAGTTGTTTGTGTAAGGTTATTTTATTAACTGATTCTTAATAAAGAAATTGACTGGGTCAAATCACTTTGCTAAATTCTTTTCTTTTTCAATGACTCTTTTACGAATTCGGCTTAACGATTGCGGCTTCATTCCAAGATAGCTTGCTATCTGATGTTGCGGCACCCTAGCTAGAAGATGAGATTTTTTTTCTAGTAAATTAAGATACCTCTCCTCTGGTGTAGAAGATATAAATTGACTTAACTCTTCTTTTGCAAAATTTATTTTATCTATAGCTATTTGTTGAAAAACATCATTTAACCTAGGGAGTAAAGCTCGTAATTCTTCTTCATAACCCTTAGTACTAACTGTTAAAACAGAGTCTTCAACACATTCCCAATAATGATTTGATGGCTTTCCTTTTTGCGATGGTGGTGTAAATGTTTCGCTTTCTGTGTAGAATGCTGTAGATTTTTCATCTCCATTCTTAATTAAGTATTCCCTTATACAACCTTCCACTACCATATAACATTTGGTGGGAATCTGACCTTCTCTTAGCAAAATTTCTCCTTTCTTAAATTCTTTAACCACAGTTCTTTCAACAATTAAATCAACCTCTTCTTTTGTTAGTGGTTTAAAATTGCTTATCAGGGTTTTTATTTTTGCTTTTAAATACATTGATTTTAATGTTTTAAACAGTCAAAGGTTAATACGAGTTATTTTCAAAAGTACAAAAATTTTATTTTGTGTTTATTGAAAAAAAATGACAGTCTTTATAAATTCGTTTTTAACCTGAGTTGGGTGATTTTAGCCTAGTGCTGGAGGGAATTCCAACACAGAGTTAAACGAGTTTAGTATCCTTTGACTGTTGGGAGAAATGAGGGGATATAAATTGTTTTACTTTTCGTAAAACATGGTATTCCCCACCCGCTAGGGTCATTTCCCCCAACGTTATGTGTATGGTGCGTATCCCGCAGGGTATGCAATAT
>JAESTF010000278.1 GCA_016763795.1 Flavobacteriales bacterium | reverse complement strand
TGCTTATAAAGATAATGTGAGTTTTGTTAAGGGACCGAAGGCAATGCAATTTGCTCCTGAAACTCAAAATAAGCAGACTTTTTCGAAATAAAAGAAATTGATACGGTTATGTCTTTAAAGGCTGAAACGCATAATTTCCCAACAACAGTTGAGCCTTTTAACGGTGCAGCAACAGGTGCTGGTGGAGAAATTAGAGATAGAATGGCTGGCGGACAAGGTTCTGTGCCAATGGCAGGAACAGCAGTTTACATGACTGCTTATTCTCGATTGGAAAAGAATAGAGAGTGGGAGGCAGGAATGAAGGAGAGAAATTGGTTGTATCAAACACCAATGGATATTTTAATTAAGGCTTCTAATGGAGCTTCTGATTTTGGAAATAAATTTGGACAACCCTTAATTAATGGTTCTGTATTAACTTTTGAGCATACTGAAAACGGAAAGAAATTTGGTTTCGATAAAGTAATTATGCATGCTGGAGGAATTGGATATGGAAAGCATGAAGATGCGTTAAAACATGTTCCAGAGAAAGGTGATAAAATTGTAGTGTTAGGAGGTGATAATTACCGAATTGGAATGGGAGGAAGTTCAGTTTCTTCTGTTGCGACAGGTGAATTTGATAGTAATATTGAATTAAATGCAATTCAACGTTCTAATCCTGAAATGCAAAAAAGAGCAAGTAATGCTGTTCGTGCATTTGTAGAATCAACTAATAACCCAATTATTTCTATTCACGATCATGGTGCAGGTGGACATTTAAATTGTTTGTCAGAATTAGTTGAAGAAGTTGGAGGAACAATTAACTTAAGAAGTTTGCCTGTTGGAGACCCAACATTATCTGCCAAAGAAATTGTTGGTAATGAGTCTCAAGAGAGAATGGGATTAGTGATTAAAAAAGAAGATGTAGCATTGTTGCAAGAGATCTGTGAGCGTGAAAGAGCTCCGATGTATGTGGTTGGAGAAATTACAATGGATCATAATTTTAAATTTGAGGATAAGGAAACCGGTGGAAACCCAATTGATCTTCAAATTGAAGATATGTTTGGCAGTCCTCCAAAAACGGTAATTACCGATAATACATTAAACACAAAGTTTAAAGCAGTTGAATATGACAGCAATCAAATTAAAAATTATTTAAAACAAGTATTACAATTAGAGGCTGTAGCGTGTAAAGATTGGTTAACCAATAAAGTTGATCGTTCAGTAACAGGGAAAGTTGCAAAACAACAAACTACAGGAGAAATCCAATTACCATTAAATAATTTAGGAGTTGTTGCAATAGATTTTAAGGGGAAGTCAGGAATTGCAACTGCTTTAGGTCATGCACCAATTAATGCGTTAATAAATCCAAAAAATGGAAGTAAAATGGCGATTGCAGAATCGTTAACCAACATTGTTTGGGCTCCATTTAAAGAAGGGTTAAAATCTATTTCATTAAGTGCTAACTGGATGTGGCCTTGTAAAAATGAAGGAGAAGATGCTCGTTTATATGAAGCGGTTGAAGCAATTAGTGACTTTGCTTGTAACTTAGGAATCAATATTCCAACAGGAAAAGATTCCCTCTCTATGGTTCAGAAATATAAAGATGACTCAGTTTATGCACCAGGAACAGTAATCATTTCTGCTTCGGGAGAGGTTGCGGATATTACTAAAGTGGTAGAGCCAACATTGGTAAATGATGAAGAGACTTCATTAATTTTAGTTGATTTTTCTAAATGTAAGATGGAGTTGGGAGGTTCTTCTTTTGCTCAAGTAGTTAATAAATTAGGGGAGGTATCTCCTACCATTTGTGATGATGAATATTTTGGAAGAACATTTAATGCGATACAGAAATTAATAAATGATGGGTTAGTTTTATCCGGTCATGATATTTCTGCTGGGGGATTAATAACTACGTTATTGGAAATGAATTTTCCGAATAAGAATGGCGGATTAAACGTTAATTTTTCTTCGTTTGAAGAAAAAGATTTAATGAAAATTTTGTTTAGCGAAATTGCAGCTGTTGTTATTCAAGTGAAAAATAGCGATAAGGTTGTTTCCGAACTTGGAAGTAATGGAATCCATGCTCATATTATCGGTACACCAACAAATGAAAGAAATATTAACATTAAGCATCATGGTGCTGAATTGAATTTTGATATTGATGAAATGAGAGATGTTTGGTACAAAACATCTTACTTATTAGATCAACAACAATCAACCGAAAAATTAGCAACAGAACGTTTCGAAACGTATAAAAAAACGGTATTAGATTATAAATTTCCAACTTCGTTTACGGGGAAACTAGCTGATTATGGAGTGGAACATGGAAGGCAAAATAGAACAGGAGTTAAAGCCGCTATTATTCGCGAAAAAGGAGTGAATGGAGATAGAGAAATGGCTTACTCATTATTTTTAGCAGGATTTGATGTGAAGGATATTCACATGACAGATTTGATTTCGGGAAGAGAAGATTTATCAGATGTAAACATGATTGTTTATGTAGGAGGTTTCTCTAATTCTGATGTGTTAGGTTCAGCTAAAGGTTGGGCAGGAGCATTCTTATATAATCCAAAAGCAAAAGAAGCGTTAGATAATTTTTATGCACGACCAGATACGTTAAGTTTAGGTGTTTGTAATGGTTGTCAGTTAATGATGGAGTTAGGGCTAATTAAATCTAAAGGAGCAACACAGCCGATGCATCATAATGCTTCAGGTAAATTTGAATCGGGTTATTTGAATGTTGAAATTCCAGAAAACAAATCAATCATGCTAAACTCTTTGGCAGGAAGTAAATTAGGGATTTGGGTAGCTCACGGTGAAGGTCGTTTCTTATTCGAAGGAGTAGAAGAAGATTATAATATTTCAATGAAATATGCTTTTAGTCATTATCCGGCTAATCCAAATGCTTCAGAATTTAATACTGCAGGAATTTGTTCTGATGATGGTCGTCATTTAGGTATGATGCCACATTTAGAGCGTATTATTTTCCCTTGGCAAGCAGCTCATTATGATGCTGAAAGAAAACAAGATGAGGTAACCCCTTGGTTTGAGGCTTTTGTGAATGCTAAAAATTGGGTGGAGAAAAAATAGGAATCCAATTATTAAATCAAATAAAGTGAATTCACTTTAGCATTAATGCTTAGGTTTGAATTTGAAAAAATAAAATTAAAAAGATGAAAAAAATAAAACAACTAATTACAATTGTAATGCTTGCGGTAATTGCTGTGGCTTGTGGAAGTTCGACAGAAGAAGTGGTAAATGTTGAGCCAGCTTTTAAGATAGATGTTAAAATAGATGCTATAGCTTATAAAATGGCGTATTTGACAAAATATAAAGAAGGTGAGTTTGTAAAGTCTGATTCTGTGGTAATAGAAAATGGAGCATTTACTTTTACAGGAAGTGTAGAATCTCCTAATGTCCAGTATATTTTATTTGATGATAGTAAAGAAAGAATTGTTGTTTTTATTGATAATAGTGATATTTCAATTACAGGAACAGGACTTCAGAAAGAAAATGTAACAATTACCGGAGCTAAACTTAATACTCAGTTAGATGAGTTTATCGGAAAAGTTAAAGTATATGAAGATCGATTAAAATTAATTGCGGATGAATATTATGCTGCAGAAGAAATCGGTGATAAGGCATTAGTTGAAGCTGCTGATTATAAATATGAAGTAGAAGATTCACTAAAAACATTATTTGTTGAAGAGTATATTAATGCGAATCTAAATTCAGTAATAGCTCCATATTTATCGTTAAGATATATGATGAATAAGGATATCGATGTGATAGAAAAATTAAATAGTAGCTTCTCCAAAGATATTCGTAAGTCAGAATATGTAGCATTAATTAAAGATCATATTACATTAACAAAAAGTACTCAAATTGGACAGCCTGCACCGTTATTTTCTATGAATGATAAAGATGGCAATCCAGTTGCGTTAGAAAGCTTTAAAGGGAGTTATGTAATGATAGATTTTTGGGCTTCGTGGTGTGGACCGTGTAGAGCTGAAAATCCGAATGTAGTAGCTGCTTACGCAAAATATCACGATAAAGGATTTGAAATCTTTGGAGTTTCTTTTGATGAGAATAAAGAGAAATGGTTGAAAGCTGTAGAAGATGACCAATTAACTTGGGCACATGTAAGTGATTTAAAAGGTTGGGGTAATGCTGCAGGTAAAATCTATGGTGTAAGAGGAATCCCTCATTCAGTATTAATTGATAAGGAAGGAGTTATTGTGGCTAAGAATTTACGTGGAGAAGAATTGCACAGTAAATTAGCAGAAATTTTCGATAAGAATAGTTAACTTAGAGAATCAAAAAAAATTTCTTAAACAACTTTTTGTCAAAAAGGTAAAAAGTAGTATTTTTGCAATCCTTTTGCAGGTGTGGTGGAATTGGTAGACACGCTAGACTTAGGATCTAGTGCCGCGAGGTGTGAGAGTTCGAGTCTCTCCACCTGTACAATAAGGACAGTGA
>JAESTF010000277.1 GCA_016763795.1 Flavobacteriales bacterium | reverse complement strand
TCTCCTCCTCTAAAACGGTAAATGGCTTGTTTGGCATCTCCCACCACCATATTAAAATTACCTGATGCAAGAGAATTATCCACTAAAGGAATTAAATTATGCCATTGTATGATAGAAGTATCCTGAAATTCATCTATTAAATAGTGGTTGTATTTCTCTCCTAAACGCTCATAAATAAAAGGGATGGGTTCTGACTCTACTATAGCAGCAATCCGCTTGTTAAAGTCTGAAATGCTCAATACATTGTTCTCTTTCTTAAATTCTAAAACAGTTTTTTCTATTTCGTTGAGTACCGCTAGGTTATACAGGTTTTTGATGATGAGTTTATTTACTCGGTAATCACTCTCAAACTTTTCAATGTACTCCCTAGAGTTATTAAATTGAGTAATAAATTCTTGCTGTAAACTATCAATTAGCTGTTTCTGCGTATCATCAACCTTTGCAGCATACCAATTGGCATCTCCAGCAATAATTTTAAGGGTTGTAGCGGTTGGCTCAAACTTTTTTAACGTGGCTAAATCTTTCCAGTAATTAGCAAAAAAGCTCCTCGAAAAACTTTTAGGGTCTACCCTTTTGGTTTTAATAAACTCAAGTCCGTCTTCTCCCCAGATTTTAACAGTAGCTTCAAACTCTTTGGTTTGTTTAAAAAGCTGTGTTTTAATACTATCAAAATCTTTAATACTTAATTTCCTAATCTTCTCTAAATAAAGCTCCCCATCTTCTTTTAGTAGGTTTTTAGCAAACTCAAACAAGTCCTTTTCTATGTGCCAACTCTCTTCGTTTTCTGCCTTTTTACTGGTGTATTCTAGTAAAAGTTTAGTCAACTTCTCATTGTTCCCCACCTGAGCAATTAACATGTCAATTGCTGCCCCCAGCACTTCTCTATCGTCTAATTCAATATCAAAATTTAAGGGCAATTGTAAATCGTGCGCAAATGTTCTAATAATCTTATGCGTAAACTTATCTATGGTGCTTATTCCGAAATCGTTGTAGTTGTGTAAAATGGATTTTAACACCTTTTTACTTCGTTCATTTATCTCATTGGCATCAATACCTAATCCGCCATCGGTTTTAGGTTTTAGCAAGTCTAATTGTAAGAATTTTGGAGTTCCTTCTAATGCCTCATCAGCAGATAATGCTTTGAGTGCTTCAATCACTCTAGCTTTCATTTCGGCAGCGGCCTTATTGGTAAACGTTACTGCTAAAATGTGTTTGTATTGTGTGGATGATTTTGTTTCTAACGCAATTTTTAGGTATTCTTTTACCAAAGTATACGTTTTACCCGATCCTGCTGAAGAGTTATATGTTACAAAGTTGTTCATTTATCTATTTTACATCATTGCGAGGCACGAAGCAATCTTGCCATATCATAGGGGTATTGCTTTATTCCATTGCATTTTACTCACAATGACGAATTATTTTATCTACCTTCTCTTCCAACGGCAAGTTACCATCAATCCAGTTAATTTTGAAACCATTACGTTCCATCTTTCTAAACCATGTGGCTTGCCGTTTAGAAAATTGGTGGATGGCAATGTTCAGTTGATTAAACATGGCAGGTCTATCAATCTCATTCAATAAAAACTGTGTAATCAATTTATATTCTAAACCGTAAAACTTTAGCTTTTCAGGATCAACTCCTGCAGCAATCAACCCCTCTACTTCGGCTATCATCCCTTCGTGTTTCAACCGTTGTTTCAACCTTTTTGTTATTCTTTCTCTGATAATTTCTCGCTCAAATTTAATCCCAAATATTGTGGCTTCTATTTTTGGATAATCATTAATTAAATTTTTATTATCTATTTCAAATACAGTTATTTCCATCGACCTAACTAAACGATGCCTTTCAATAGAATCTGTAGTATTATGCAGCTTCTTTAAGGTTGTTAACTCAGCCAACAACTCTTCATTGGTTTTGTTTTCTAGGCGTTTTCTTAATTCTACATTCTCAGGAATATTTAATAAACGATACCCTTTTAAAACGGCCTCTAAATACATACCCGTACCACCACAAAGAATTGCTTTATTGTTTCTTTGCTGAATTCCTTCAAAAGCGTTTAAAAAATCTTTTTGATATTCAAATACATTGTATTCTTCCCCAGCATCAACAATATCTATTAAATGATGAGGAATAACTTTCCCATCAATATTAAATTCAGACAAGTCTTTTCCTGTTCCCACATCCATTCCCCTATACACCTGGCGAGAATCCGCACTAATAACTTCGCCATTAACTTGACTAGCCATGTTAGCAGCTACGTTGGTTTTACCCGTTGCAGTACACCCTAGGATTACTATTAAATTACTTTTTTGCATCAAAACTGATAATTATCATTCTTATTTTTTATTAAAAATCACTACATTTGTATTAGTGAAATTTCTGACCCAAATATCCTCAATAATTGTCGCTTTATTGTTTGTTTACACGATAAATTTTAAATCTTTTGTTACAATTAGCTATTTTGTTAATCAAGCAGAAATCATTGAATTGTTTTGTATCAATAAAGAAAAACCTCAATTACAATGTGATGGAAAATGTCATTTAGCGAATCAATTAGCTGAAGTAGAAAATGATACTGAAGAGTCTCCTTTTTCTCCCAACAACATTTCTTATAATTTAGAAATCAATTTATCATTAACAGAGACTGAAATTGATATTCAACCCCCAATTAAAAGCCTTACAAAACAGACTTACTACATATTTAACTCACCTATATCTGAAGGATTTCATTCCATTCAATCTCCACCGCCAAAAAGTTAATTTATAATAACCACATAGCTGTGGAAACTTTTATTATAAATTTAAACCAATACAATGCACAAAAAAATAATTGTGCTATTACCGTGTTTATTTTTTTACATTTCAATTTTTGGTTGTGATTTATGTAGCATTTACATTAGTCTAGATCCAAATGGTTCTAAAAATTCTTTCGGAGTTCGTTATCGTTATCGGATTTTTGAAAAAGATTATTACAAAGAATCGTTTCATCTTATAAACACTAATCAAAAAAGAAAAGTACTTGATAAACATGGAGGTAGTAACAATCAAACGATTAAAACAACTGAAAAATTTACATTTACAGAGACATATAATAGTTATGATGTTTTTGCTAATCTTTATTTAAACTCACGTTTACAATTAAATTTGAGCACTTATTTTTCTGACAACTACATCTTAAAAGATGATAGTATTTCAGCTAATATTGCTGGAGTTGGAGATTTTTCTGTTATTGTAAAGTATAAACTTTTTAATACAAAAAAGTGTTCAGTAGATAGTTTGAAAAACAAATTTATACACCGTTTTACAATTGGTGGTGGTATTGATTTGCCTACTGGTCACTATAACAAAAGTACTGTAACTGGTTTCGAGACAGATTTTAAACCCAACGTAATACTCGGAACTCCAATTGAAGAGCTAGATCCTCATTTACAATCGGGAACAGGCACTTTTAGTTATTTGTTTTTAATGGAGTACATGACCAAGTTTAACAAATTTGGAATTAATACAAACATTAGTTACAAACTCAGTACAACAAACAAAAATGAGTTTCGTTTTGCAAACAGATTTAACGCAAATGGTACTTTATTTTTTTTAACAACACTTTCTACAAAAATTAAACTGATGCCTTTTATAGGTTCTTCTTACGAAACAAGTAGAAGAGATGCTCAAAACAACAATGATGTTCTGGGCTCTGGAGGAGAAGTTTTATTTTTTAATGGAGGTATTAATTTTTTTATCAATAAATTAAGTGTCGAATTTTCTTATTACGCCCCTATTTATGAGGACTTATTAGACGATCAGGCTTTCAATAAAAACAGAATGATAACGCAATTAGCGTATTATTTTTAATTAATTTTATATCAAACACAACAAATATTATGAAAACAAAAAATAGATTAACATTAACAGCTCTCTTTTTATTCTCTGCTACGTTATTTACATCCTGCTCTAAAGAAGAAGGATGTACAGATCCGGCAGCTAACAATTATAATATAGAAGCAGAAAAAGATGATGGTTCTTGTACTTATAATGCTCCTGCTATCACCCACTCTAACATTACTTTTAATTTTACTCATAACTGGGATGGAGTCGCTGTATCTAGCAATAACTTCAATCAATTTGATTTTGTAAATGCTTTTGGAGATACATTAAGTATTTCTAAATTAAGGTATTTAATTTCTGAAATTCGTTTTCATAAATCAAACGGTGATAGTGTATTAATTGATGGTTATAATTTAGTGGATGTAACAAATGCAACAGGACTGTCTTATGCAACAACTGTTAATGTACCTGTTGGTAATTATACTGGGGTAAGCTTTAACTTTGGTTTTGATTCCTTAGATAACCTTGATAATTACATTGATTTAAACTCTGCAAGCTGGAATTGGCCAGGTATGCTAGGTGGTGGATATCACTTTATGCAAATGGAAGGGAAGTTTAAGCATTTAGGAAACGATTCTATTTATGCTTTTCATAATGGTACCGCTAGAGTTAGTATGGGTGTATTTGAACAAAACTTTTTTAATGCTAACCTTTCTAGTGTCACATTAACTGGTGCTGATGTAAATATAGAAATTAAAATGAATATTGCTGAATGGTACAAAAACCCTAATACTTGGGATTTAAATACACTACATGCTCCATTGATGCCTATTTATAATGCTCAAAAAATGATGCAAGCAAATGGCACTTCAGTGTTTAATTTAGGTACTCTAACACAGTAAAACTGTTTAATATCACATAAAATAAAACTAAGATGATTAACTTCGTCTTAGTTTTATTCTAATGACTATCTCTCTTATGAAAAAATATTGTTTAAATATTCTACTGATTGTTTTATTTACGATCACTTATTCTTGTTCTAAAGATGAAGAAGGATGCACAGATCCACTAGCTACTAACTACAATCCAGATGCTAAAAAAGATAACGGATACTGTTCTTACCCTCCAAAAAAATTACCTACAATTGGACAACCTACTCCTGCACCTATACAAATCCCTCAATTCTTTTCACAAAATATTTTACCCCCAATTATTCCAGTAAACAATCCTCAAACAGTTGAAGGAATTGCCTTAGGGCGAAAGTTATTTTTCGATAAAATTTTATCAAGCGATGGAAGCGTTTCTTGTGCCAGCTGTCACTCTCCAGAGTTTGCATTTACCGATACCTCAAAATTTAGCTTAGGCGTAGCAAATGCTCTTGGTGATAGACATTCTATGCCAATTTTTAATGTTGCTTGGAACTGGGATGAAAAATTCTTTTGGGATGGCAGAGCAAATAGTGTAGAAACTCAAGCTTTAGGACCAGTAGTTAATCCAAGAGAAATGAATAACACTTGGATAAATGCTGTTGCTTCATTACAAAATACAACTACTTATCCCCCTCTTTTTAATGCTGCGTTTGGCACAACAATTATCGATTCTATATTAGTAACTAAAGCAATTGCACAATTTGAACGAACATTAATCTCTGCTAACTCAAGATTTGATAAATTTTTAAGAAGTGAAATCAGTTTAACCCGCCAAGAGCTAAATGGCTTTGCAATATTTGACGACCCTAATAGAGGTGATTGCGCTCATTGCCATGGAAGTGCAAACAACCCACTATGGACCGACAACAAGTTTCACAACAATGGATTGGATGCTACTTTTACGGACTTAGGAAGGGCTATTGTAACGGGAGATCCAAATGATAACGGAAAATTCAAAACACCATCTTTAAGGAATTTAGCCTATTCAGCTCCATTTATGCATGATGGAAGGTTTGCGACATTAGATGAAGTAATCGATCATTATAGCACAGGGGTTACAATCTCTCCAACTATAGATCCTTTAATGGAATTACAGGCTAATGGAGGTTCAAATTTAACTCTATCAGAAAAAATTGATTTAAAAGCTTTTTTACTTTCGCTTAGTGATCCTGACTTTATTAATAATCCTGATTTTCAAGCTCCATAATTTATGAGTTGCACTTCACACTGTTGTGGTTCTGAGAGTATTTTTGATGAAAAAGAAGCTCAAAAAAGTTATAAAAAATACAAAAAAAAAGGACCTGATAAATTCACCTCTAAATTATTAAACGCGTTATATCAGCAAGAGCTTAATACACTATCATTATTAGATATTGGTGGAGGTATTGGGGTTTTACAGCACGAATTAATAAAAAAAGGGATTCATAAAACTACAGATGTAGATGCTTCCCAAGAATATATTAATGTTGCTAAAAAAATAATGAACCAAAACGGCTCAGAAAAGGTAATGGAGTTTATATATTCTGATTTTAATGACTGCCATAAAGAAGTAGATCAGCACGATATCGTTACTTTATCAAGAGTAGTATGCTGCTATCCTGATGCTGTTAGTTTAATAAATAACTCCACAGCAAAAGCAACTCAATATTATGGGTTAATCTATCCCCGAGATGGTTTTATTGCTGAGCTCGTTCAAAAAATAATGAACGTTGGATTATTGCTTAAAAAAAATCCATTTAGAGTTTTTATGCATTCAGAAAAAATGATGGATGAAACTATTCGGAGCAATGGATTTGAACAAATTTATTATGGATCTGCTTTTCCTTGGCGAATAGCATTGTATAAAAGAGTTAACTAATGCGAATTGTATTTATTATCATACTTGCACTTTACTTTACTCCTTTAAAATCACAAAACAATGCAGGTAAATTTGGTTTAGAGATAACTAAACTGAAAGTGGGAATTAATGCTGGCCCTTACCGTGGGAGAACACCACAAACCAATGGACCATTTAACCAAGGTATTGCTGGTTTCGGTCAAATTTATTTTCCTTTTCAATGGTCAGTTGACTATCAAAAAAATTATAACGACAGTTTAAGTGTTAAAAACGAGTACAATAATCGATTATTTTTAATTAGACCTTCAGCTATTTTACATGTAGTTGATAATGAAAGCTTGGCTTTTGGATTAGGCCTTCAATTTAGTTTTTTAATTACCAAACAATTTTATCTGGAGTATCAACTTTCAGGCGTTTATTTAGAGGCTACAAAGGAAGGTTTACCTGATTTAAATGATGGCTTTAACTTGCATCACTTTGTTTCTGTAAGTAAACCTATTAGTAGGCATTTCTCTTTATCTTTAGGGTTAATACATCTTTCTAGTGCTGGTTTAGGAAATGGAATAAACTCAAACCAAGATGTTGTTTCTGCTGGTGTAAAATGGAATTTATAAGATATATTTACCCCATGTTAAATAAATTAATTTATCTTCTCTCTATATTTATTTTATTTTCTTGTCAAGAAGAAAATAAAAAAACGACAACCAAAACTAAAACACCCCTCCTTGTAAAAACGGAAGCTATAAAGCCTGTTTATCATTTAATTACAGATAAAAATGTAGTTGAACGTTTAACAACCTACGGGTTAGAGAATCCTGAAACAATTGTTGATGTTTATACGACTAAAGGAAAGATTAGTATCAAATTATTTAAAGACACTCCTTTACACCGAGCTAACTTTATTTTACTAGCTAAAGCAGGATATTTTAACCATGCTCTATTTTCTAGAGTTTCTAAAAAATTTATGGCCCAATTTGGTGGTTCTTATGACGATTTACAAAGAGCAGTACAAGATACTATTGGAGCCTATACTATTCCTTCAGAAATGAGCCATCATCATTTCCATAAAAAAGGAGCTGTTGCTGCAGCTAGAAGTTATAATAATAATCCAGAAAAAAGGTCTTCTGCTGATGAGTTTTATTTTGTTGAAGGTCAAAAATTTAGTGACTTAACGTTAGATCATTATGAGTACGAAAACAACTACACTTTTAGCAAAACCCAAAGAAATTACTACAACAGAAATCCTGGTGCAGCACATATTGATGGTGAACACACCGTTTTTGGACAAATTACACAAGGATATGAGGTTGTAGCTAAACTAACTCATATTGATACCGACTCGCAAGAGTGGCCTGTAACAGATATTTT
>JAESTF010000276.1 GCA_016763795.1 Flavobacteriales bacterium | reverse complement strand
ACAAACTCCGGATCATATTTTACCAGGAACAAGCTTTTTAATTAGAGAGAAGTTGAATTTGAACTCATCATGCATTGCTATGGATCTTAATCAAGGATGCGCAGGGTATATCTATGGTTTATCAGCTATATCGACTTTTATGAGTTCTATAAAAGCAAAAAAAGGATTACTACTAGTTGGAGATACAATTACTAAGTTAATATCTCCAGAAGATAATAGCTTAATTCCTGTTTTTTCGGATGCAGGAACAGCTACAGCTATAGAATATGATGAAAATGCTGATGATATTTACTTTGATTTATGTGCAGATGCTACAGGTTATGATGCTATCATTGTTCCAGATGGAGGCGCACGAAACCCAATTAATTTAGACTCATTAGAAATTAAAAAAGTGAATGAAAAAATAAAACGAGCTCCCATTCATTTAACAATGAATGGACATGATGTGTTTAATTTTGGATTTACAAAGGTTGCTCCAAGTATTCCTGCGTTTATGAAGGCTATAAATATAACCTCAGATGATGTTGATTACCTTATTTTACATCAAGCTAATAAATTGTTGAATGAATCAATTAGGAAGAAAGCCGGGTTTACACCAGAAAAGGTTCCATATTCTATTGAAAAATATGGAAATACTAGCTGTGCAACAATTCCTTTAACTATTGTTTCAGAGTTAAAAGATCGAGTGTATAATAAACAAACATCATTTATTCTTACTGGTTTTGGGGTGGGTTTATCATGGGGTAACGCTTATATAAAAACTGAGAGATTAGTTTGTTCATCAGTAATAGAAATTTAGTATGGATATTTCAGTAATCGTTCCAGTGTATAATAGTTTAGAATCTTTAGAGTCTTTATTTATCGAAGTTCAAAAGGTAATGAAGAAGCTAAATAAATCTTTTGAGGTTGTTTTTGTTGAGGATCACAGCAGTAAAGAAAGTTGGAATGAATTGTTAAGACTTAAAAAGCAACATGGAGATAGTGTTTCTTTAATTCGATTAACAAAAAATTTTGGACAAAATGGGGCTACTTTATGTGGGATAGATCAAGCAAGAGGAAATAAAATAATCACAATTGATGATGATTTACAGACTCCACCTTCGGAAATAGAGAAATTACTAGCCATACATGAAGATACAGAGGCTGATGTTGTTTATGGAACGTACCCTGATGAAAATCAATCATTTTTAAAAAATATAGGAACAAAAACAATAAAAAAAATATTTAGTGGGGTAGAAGGTGGTTCCAGAATAGGATCATCCTTTCGGTTTATTGATGGAAATATAAAAGAAAGTCTTCGTTATCATTCTCATGATCATTTGTTTATTAATCAAGTTATATCTTGGTACACGAGCGACATTGAAACGGTGGAAGTTGTTAAAAATGAAAGATTTGATGGTGTTTCAGGTTATTCTTATTACAAACTATTTAGGATTGGATTACGACTCATTTTTTATTATACCAGCATTCCTTTGCGCTTTATTATTACTATTGGAATTATAGGGTCAATAATCAGTTTTTCTTTTGCAGGTTACTACTTATATTTAAGATACTCATTAGGTTCCGAATTAGGATTTACTCCAATCATTGTCGCTATTTTTGCTGCTACAGGGCTGATTCTATTTAGCGTAAGTGTATTGGGTATTTATATTAATAGATTATATGCTTCTAGGGTTAGAAAACCACATTATTCAATAAAAATAAAAGTCTAATGTTAATTAGCGGATACAACATACAGTTGACTTTACTTAAAGAATCCAACCTAGAGATGGTTAGGTTATGGAGGAACATGGATGAAGTTAAGGAATATATGGAGTTTAGAGAGCATATTTCATCTTCTAAACAGAAAAAATGGTTTAAAGAATTAGATAATTTAAGAAATAAGTATTTTGTTATTAAATATGAAAAAGAAAATATTGGTTTAATTCATATTAAAAACATTGATTTTGATACGTTAATTGGTGAAGCAGGAATTTTTATTGGAGTTAGCCATTATGTAAAAACAATGGTGCCAATGCAAGCTATTTTATGTTTAATGGATTTTGCTTTTTTTGAACTGAAGTTAAAATCTTTAAAAGCTAAAGTTAAAAATGAGAATGAAAAGGCGTTTATTTTTAATAAGGAATTAGGTTATGAAAAAGAACAGAAAACATTAAATGGATTTACATACTTAGAAGTTGACAAAGTCAGGTATTTAAAGAAGAATGATAAAGTGAGAACCTTTTACCAAAAAAGAAATCTGGGAATCGAAGTAATGTCTAATATCGATTAAATCTTATTCTTGTATTTTTTTAATAGAAGTTGAAAGACTAGCCTTATTGGAATACTTGGATGCAAACCCCATAGAAAAAGTTTAATAGGCAAAACAAAATTAGAATAAGGGAGCTGATCAATATTTAATTTAGGGCTTAGTTCTTTCATAGATTTCCAAAATTCCTTTTGGTTATATCTAAAATAAGCAGTAGGGGCCCTTTTTGCAAAAATCTCCATACCAATATGAAATGTTAATTTTTCATTTTCTATTAATAAACATTTACGATCTAAGGCAAATAGGTTTTGAGCGAAAGTTATTCCAATAAATGGAACTCCTATACATATATTATTGAAGCAGAATTGAGGGACTAAATTTCGATGAAAAACAAAACAATCAAATCCGGGATGTTTTTTTCCTTTTTCCTTGTAAATTTCATCTAATTTTTCAATTGTTTTATAGTGACCAGGAATTCGTTTTCTATTAATGATGATGGATTGAAAGCCATTACGGATATATTCATCAACCTTTAAATAAAAGTTTTTTTGAAGCCCGATATCTACATTGGTATATATAATGTAATCTGAAGTAGTTTCATGATATGCTTTTAAAATAATATCTTTTATTAGAGGAAGCTTTAATTCTTTTTCGAAATTAGAATGGTCTAATACAGATTGTTTAAGGTTACTTAGTTTTGTGAAATAATTAGGGATTAATTTTGAGTCTTCTTGATATTGGGTAGTGCATAAGTTAATATCTACTTTTTTTATTGCTTCATTTCGAGCCACTTTCATGGATTCAAAAGTAATAGGCTGACTTGTTCGTAAGTCAGATTCTTTTGGGGCATTAAATGGATTAATAATGTGCGTGATTGAGATCAAAATAACAAATAGCTAGGTCTTTCAGACTTTTTTGTCGAAGATAAAGATTAATCAGAACACAATAGTATCTTTAAGCTTTTTATTGTTTGAATTCTAAATATCCTAAAATATCAATAGTAACAGTTAATTTAAATCAAGTAAAATTTTTAGAAGAATGTATATTATCTGTTCTAGATCAAAACTATCCTAACTTAGAATATATTATTATTGATGGAGGAAGTTCGGATGGGAGTGTCGATATTATCAAAAAATATGAAAACAGAATAACTTATTGGGAAAGTACTAAGGATAAAGGTCAATATTATGCATTGCAAAAAGGATTGTCAAAGACAACCGGAGAGATAATGGCTTGGATTAATTCTGATGATAAATATTTACCCAAGTCCTTTATAGCTATAGCACAAATATTTCAATGTTTTCCATCAATAAGTTGGCTGACGAGTGTGGCAAAAGAATATACTGAAGAAGGAATTTTAGTTAATCGAATAACACCGCAATGGTCTCAATGGTCAAAAACACGTTACTTAACTTATGATTTTCAATTTATTCAACAAGAATCTACTTTTTGGAAACGTTCGCTCTGGGAAGTGGCAGGGGGGCATATTAATACAGAATTTGAATTAGCTGGAGATATGGAACTTTGGGCTCGATTTTTTAGATATGAAGAATTACATACGACAGTAGCTAGTATCGCTGGATTTAGATATAGAAAATTAAATCAGAGATCAAGATTGTTTCTGGATAAGTATTTAAATGAGAGTAAGAATATTATTAAACGAGAGAGGAGAATGTTACCTTTTTTGAGCAATATTAAGTACACTCTTTTAAGACCTTTTGGAATGTTTCTTAGTATTTTCTTTTTCTTAGATATTCCTTTTCTTCGAAAACTATATTCCTTTTTATATTGTATCCCAACTTTAATTACATATGATTTTGATCAGCATCAATTTATTCAAAAAAATTATCTTGTAAAATTACCTTCATTATTTACTTTTGGAAAACAAGTGCATAGGAAGATGAAATTTAAAAATGATGAATAGAAAAAGAATTACAGCTGAAAATGATACTTTTTTTCAATACTTAAAAAAAATATATCAATATAGGTCTCTAATAAGAGTTTTTACATTAAAGGATATTAAATCAAATTATTCTCAAACTCTTTTTGGAATTCTATGGGTAATCATTAAACCTCTTATTATTTTGGGAATGTTTACTTTGTTTTTTGATAAATTAATTGAATTGGAAACGGAGAATATTCCTTACCCTATTTATGCATTTATAGGAATGACTGTCTGGTACTATTTTACCAATATTATATCTCAATCTGGTACGTTGTTTAATAATAATGATTTGGTAAAAAAAATATACTTTCCAAAAATAATTTTGTTGTTTTCTAAAACACTTGTAGGCTTTTTCGAATTCTTAGTTTCATTTATTATTTTGATGGGATTGATGATGGTATACGGATTTTTTCCTTCTTGGAAAATTATATTTTTGCCATTGATAATAATAATGATTACACTAAGTGGTATGACAATCTCTATTTGGCTAAGTGCTTTATCTATAAAGTTTAGAGATTTACAACATATCGTACCTCAATTGGTCAATTTCGGAATTTGGTTTACGCCAGTGTTCTATCCAACGACAATTATTCCAAGTCCTTATCAAGATTGGTTATATTACCTAAACCCATTAGCTTCAGTAATTCATTTTTTTCGATGGATTTTGTTGGGGACTCAAACCCCAAATTTGTTTTACTTTATCTCATTCATTTTTATTCTAATCTTTTTCTGTTTAGGAGTTCGCTTCTTTAGTAAACTAGAAAAAAATATGGCTGATTATGTTTGATTTAGATGTTTTAACATTCATTCTTTACGTATTTTAGCCTATAGTTTTTCTCCCATTTTTTTCTCATCTTTAATGCTCCTTAAGAATAAAGGAATTGTGGCAAAGCAGACATCAATTTAAAAAGAGCGAAGAATTAAAGAAACAGATTATTGAAAATTTTGAGAAAATCTAACAATGAAGATTAAATTAGAAATACATGGTTCCCCAAAAGGTTTTGATGTCGCATTTTCCTCTGTTGATTATTTAGGTAGTCCTGGGAATCTAAATCAATTTATTTTAAAAGAATTAGGACTTGATCCAAAAAAAAATCTTCCGAAAACGGAGAAGCTTAGTCAAGGTGTTGTTCAAATTGCTGATTCAAAAAATAAATGTAAAGTAATATTCGTTGTAACCTTAGGAAAAGGAACTACTGAAGAATTATTAGAAAAGAATTTTAAATCAGCTTTATTAGGATTTGCACATAACTGGAAGAATAAAAGAGTTTGGATTCCTCTTTTAGGAGTTGGTGACGGTAGATTAGATTATGAAAAGAGTTTTGATATTATATTTAATGAATTAAACCAAATAGTTAAAAATGAATTCGCTCCGAGTGAAATAGTTTTCTCCATTCCTAAAGAGGTTACAGAGGAAACTGTGCAAATTTTGTTGGATAAAATCGACAGTGGAAATACGGATCCTGAAAATATTAAAACGAGGATAGAAGTTACTGGAGGACCTGACAATGGTAAAGATATATCCTCGGTTGAAAATTTTCTTGAAAATAAGCAACGAAAATTCTTTGCTGCAGGCCACTTTTGGGGAGGTGATAATAAATGGGATTATTTTATTGAAAAAGGAATTTGGGAGAATGGTCATGATAAGAAGACTACCAATGTTGTAAACGGAGTTAATGAAGGAGATGTAATTTTTATCAAATCTACATTTGTTGAAAAAGGCATTAGTATTCTAAGAATCAAAGCGATAGGTTTGGTTACTGGGAATCCCAAAGATGGTCATCTATTAAAGGTAAATTGGCATTTAATTAACCACATAGATTTACCTAAGCTTGGTGGATATCGAAATGCAATTTCACGTATCGGAACTGAAAATGTAAAAAAAATACTAGAAGGTTTAAACAAAGAATTGCCCGATTTAATTGAAATTATAGAAAGCCTTGAAAGGCTTATTGTAACTGATGATACAGGAGTGGAAAAAACTCCATTAACAAAAGAAAAAGAAGAAAAACTGTTATTAGGAGATAATCTAATTAAATTTATAAATAGTAAGTCGGGTAGAAATAATTGGTATTTTGTTAATAGATCCAGAGTTCTAAAACTTAAAGATATAGCTGTTGATTTTACTGGATTTATAGAAGGTAGAGATGATGATGGAACTCCAAGGTCAATTGAACCTTATTTTGATGAAATAGCTGTTGGAGATTTAGCATTAGGATTTGATTCTGAAGATAATCTCGAAATGGTAGTGTTGACGGAAATAACTAAAGTAAATACTGCTACAGGATTCGAATTTAAAGTGTTACATTATTTTGAGAATAAAATAACGTTAGGTCAAATTATAAATTCTAAGTTAAATTTTGAGAAGTCCTTCACTGAAAACTCTATTACATTAAATAAATTAAATCTTAAACAGTTTCAAGATTTAATTATTTTGTCCGAAGCAGAAACAGAATCAATAGGCTCAGAAAAGGGAAGAGAGAATATCGAGAATAACGATTTAACATCTACAATACTAGATAATGATGGTGCAATGGCACCTAAGGATTTATTAGATTTTGAAAATGATATTAGAGCATTTAGTGTAACTCTAGCCCAAAAAAAATTAAAACCACCAATGGCTGTTGCTTTGTTTGGTAATTGGGGTACCGGCAAGAGTTTCTTTATGCATCATTTAGAGAAGAAAATTGAGTATTTATCTCTTCACCAGGGTTTTGAAAGAAAAGATGGAGCTATTTTTAAACCTGATTTTGAATTAGAGAAACCATTTTGTGAAGGTGTTGTACAAATCAAATTTAATGCATGGTCTTATTTAGATGCAAATTTATGGGCAGGATTAGTAGCTAATATCTTTGAGAAGTTAGATCAATACATAACCGATTCTAAGGCTGGTGACACTGAAAAATTAAGAGTACAACAGATTATTGCCAATAAATTAAATATTGTAGTTGAAGAGAAAAAAATATTAACTGAAAAGAAGATTGATTTAGAAAGAGTAAAGGAAGCCTTAGAGGGGGAATTAAAAGAATTGAAAACGGGAAGAGATACTCTTTATGATAGTATTATAGAAAAATCTGTTAATGATCTAATAAAAGAAGCAAGGAAGGAAACTGCAGATATAGAAGAAATAGTAAAAGTTGAATTGGATAGATATGGCATAACGCCTCAAAAGATTGAAGAATTAAATCCCAATGTACTTTTAGATCAAATTTCTAGTTGGGTTACTTTTTTTAAAAATTTAGGAAAGTTTAATTCAACTCTTGCTTGGGTATCTCTCTTAATTTTTGCTTGTTTCTTAACTATTTGGTTTGATCCAGGTAATTACTTAGAATTTATCAAAAACAAAATTGGAGAAAGTTTCCTGCTATTTATTGGAGTGGCAGGTCCAATGTTCGTGAAAGTGTACGATTCTTACAACAAGTATAAAAAGTGCTACAGCCTGTAATTGATTATAAAAATAAATTTAATGAGAGTTTTGATAAAGTAAAACTAACCTACGATAGTCAGCTTGCAAGTTTATCTTCTCGGGTTACGGTAAAAGATCAAGAAATAAAACAAAAAGAAGAGGAATTAGAAAGTGCTCAAAGTTCAATTGAGGAGTATGAATATGCTTTAAAACATTCGATAACTAAAAGAGCTTTTTTTAATTTTATTAAAAGAAAATCTAAAGATGAAGGTTATGAAAAACATTTGGGTTTAATTTCAATAATTAGGAGAGATTTTGAAATACTAAGTAATTTATTTGGGGAAGTGATTATTCCAGAAAATATTACAAAAGAAGAAAAGGAAATTTGGACGAAAAGAAAAGATGAAAGTGATGAAGTTAAAGAATTACTGCATCGACCACTTGATAGGATAATACTTTATATTGATGATTTAGATCGTTGTTCAGATGAAAAGGTGTTGGAGGTATTAGAGGCTGTTCATTTATTAATGGCATTCCCTTTATTTGTAGTTGTAGTTGGAGTTGATAAACGTTGTGTTAGCAATGCTTTAAAGTATAGGAATATGTCACAATATGGTAAAATGATTCATATAGATGATCCAAAAGATTTAAAAACTAAATTTGGAATTGAGGTAATAGAACCAGATGAGTACTTAGAGAAAATATTTCAAATACCATTTAACTTAAAAGATGCCTCAGAAAAATCGATTAAAGGGATGATTGGGAGTATTTTAAAAGATGAAATTAATAAGGAAAAAACTAATGTAGATCAAATTAGGGGAGAACCAGTAGGAGTTAATAAAGATATGTTAAGTGTTGTTACTGAGCCTGGTGTGGATTATAATAATGATTTGTCTGAAGATTTTCCTACCTTAAATAAAGAGAAAGAATCATTTATTAACCCAGCACCTGATGATTTAAAATTATCTGAAAAAGAATTACTTTATTTAAAAGAAGTTTCTATTTTGGTGGGGAATACACCAAGAACAGTTAAACGATTCATCAATATCTATAGAATTATAAGAACACATGAACAACCAAAATATAGCTCTGAGAATAAAGAGTTAGATTTTTTAATTGTAATGTTTCTATTAGCGCTGGGTATTGGGAAGTATAAAACAGTTGCTAGTATTTTTTATAAAAACTGTTTAGCAAAAAAATCAAAAATATTGATGACTGTACTTGGAGAAAACAAAGAGACAGAAATTCTTGTTAAAGAATTAGATAAAAATGATGTATTAAAACAATTGAAAGGGCTTAAAGCGAGTCAATTTAATCAGTACATTAAATTTGTTAGTAGATTTTCATTTAATACATAATATGCCACAAAACTAGAAAACATATAAACTTTGGGATGCACCAATAGAAATATTAGATGGTGATAGAGGGAAAAATTATCCAAAAGCATCTGAATTCACTAGTACAGGTTATTGTTTGTTTTTATCAGCCAAAAACGTTACGAAAACAGGGTTTATTTTAAGTGAGAAATTGTTTATTTCAAAAGAAAGAGATGAGTTATTACGAAAGGGGAAATTAAATAAATATGATTTAGTTTTAACAACAAGAGGTACTGTTGGAAATATAGCATATTTTGGAGATAATATTTCTCTCGAAAATATTAGAATTAATTCTGGGATGCTAATAATAAGGCCCGACAAAGATGCTATTGATGATAAATTTTTATACTTAGTTTTTAGATCTAAAAACTTTGCAAATCAAATTGCAAATAACCAAACTGGTAGTGCACAACCACAACTTCCTATAAGGGATTTAAAAAGGCTTGAAATAACTTTACCACCTCTAAAAGAACAACGCGCAATAGCTTCCATCCTCTCAGAATTGGATAACATATTAAACGAAGTAATCGAACAAGCCGAAGGTCAATATAGCGATTGGCCGTTAGTGGGTTAATTATAAACTATCGTCACCATTTTTTTTAAACTATCTAATTGTGAGTTCAAGGTAGATACTTCAACCTCAATAGTACCAGGTTTATTAAGAGGATTAAGAATTGAAAAACTACCTTTTCCATTATTGAAAACTGAAAAACTGGGTATGTTTAACGATATAGAATCGGGGTTTAAATTTCTTACATTGTACACCAAGCCTTTAGAAACTTTACCAGAACTTCTGATAGCATCTAAGGTAACATTTACAGTGTCAGTTGTAGTTATATTTGATAATGTAGGTGTAATATTTAATTGATCTGGGTAAGCGTTAGTGAATTCAACTAGCATAGTATTGGTGAAATTATTAAGAGTGGCTGTAACTAACACTTCATTCTGAGGTATATCATCAGTATGTAGTACAATCATCACATCTCTATAAGCTGCTAAAACTGTTATATTCTTTGAGCTTTGAGCATTTACAGGTTCACCAGGTAAGGACAAGTAGCCATGAGATGTATTAAATACAATTTGCTGATTAGGAGATGCTTGATCGCCTATAATGCCTTTTATTAAGATATATGAATTGCTATCAGCCGGTATTTTATTGCCCAAAGATGTTGAACTACTGTCAACTAGCTCTAACCTAACAATTGTATCAGTATCAATTGATTTTGCAGGATCATCCAGTTTAGAGCAACTGTTTGTTGTTATGAGTAAGCTTAATAAAAGTGTGCCTAAAATTGAATTATACTTTAAATTTTTCATGTTAATTCAATTAAAATGTGTTTAACAGTGCCAGGTGTCTTTTTGGTTTTAGCAAAAATCTTAAACAAATTTGGTTCGCCATTTAGAGCAGTCACAACAGATACAGTTCTTATTTCGCTGCCTAAGGATTCTTTAGTTATTTCTTTTTTACCATTAGAAAAAGTTGTTGACTCACTTGATGGAATATAAAAAATTACTTCATCATCATTACCAATAATATGAGCAGTTAGTGTAAAAGATTCAAGTTTACTCACTTCATCTTTACTGGTATTTAAGTTATTAATTTTCCCCATTTTATTTATCTTTTAATTTTATCAAATAATTAACTATGTTGAAATCAAACGCAATACTAACAAACGGCCTAAATTTAGTCAATGAGTAACTTCTTTCAGAACTAATTGGATCTTGCAGAAAGCCCATTGTTCCAATACTTATATTTATTTGTTGTATAGGTTCGTAGCTAAACCCTATAATTGGTTTAAATCCTAACCTTGTATTTCGTATTTGCTGTCCTTTATATTCAATATTGTCAGTAGTAACCATTCCGAATAAAAAGGAAAAATGAGATAAGCAAGATTTATATGCTTCCTTTCCAATCAATTCATTGTCATAGGATCCTAATCTAAAATTTAATCCAACATATTGCATCAATTCAGTTACTCCCCAATAATCACCTTTTTCACCAAATGGGATGACTGCAAGTCCATAAATAGTACCAATTTTTTTTCCTTCTAAATCTGTTGAAGCCGATGCTGCAGATTTGGAAACGGGGATAATATCATCAGCAATGTATATGTTTTTAACCTCAGTATCAATAAATTTTTTAACACTATCTTGAAGGTGCGCAATAGACTCTTTATATTCTTTCACCTTTTTTACTGGTAGAGAGTTGAGTGATTTCACCATGCTTTTGGCTATTCGTGCATTTGTGGTATCAATACTGGTGTTGGAATTTAACCATTCTTGGAATGCTTTTGAATCGGCATTACTACAGGCTTTTTCTAAATATTTAATATTAAAGGCGGCCATGTTATTGTTCTCGAAAAGTTTACCTAGAATTAATACATTATTTGTTTTAATGGTGTTCTCTTGGCTTTCATTATTGTACTTTTTTACGTATAGTTTACGGAAATATGTTTGTAGCTTTAATTTTGTAGTATTACTAATTGATCCGTTATGTTTTTTCAACGTATTTTCATTAGAGACATAAATTTTCGGGCCAAAGTAATTTTTGTTGATGGTATCAATTTCTATAGAAATAAGTGAATCAACTTTACTAGGGTCGATTCCATTATTAGTGACAAAATAATTGTCTAAGTTTTTCTCAACATTTTTGAAGGCATCATCTATAGGGTAAGGTTTTTCATTTTTCGAAAAAAGTGTGAAAATAAATTCATACTTAGTTTCCATCTTTAGCTTATTGACCAAAGAAAATTGAAATTTAGTTTCATCACCTTTGTTATACCATACTGAATTTACAAGGGAATCTTTTTTATACTTACTTTTTTCTAATTCATCATATTCAGCAATTAATTTATCTTTTTTAATTTGGTGCTTTAATAAATCGCTGGAATCGCTTTTGGTTGGAGAAGGTATTGCCTTTATTTTAGTTTTTTCTTTATCAATTTTAATTTCCTCTTTTGCAATATCAATTAGCCTATTGTTAATTTTCTTAATAGTTTTATTACTTAGTGTTTTGATAGTTAGTTGGATAGCTTGAATTTTTTTTCCATTTTTTTCAGGAAGACCTTCTATAGTAATATTTTCTAAATAGGATAATTTTTTACTAAAAGTAGAGCTGTTTAAATCAAACGTAACTTGTTGTTGTGCTTGAGTTGTTAAAGCTAAAAATATAGCTAATAATATTAGGAGATTATTTTTAAGTTTCATTTTGAAATAACGTTAAACGAAGAGTTGATACTTATCAGTTTTATTTTATATACGCAATATATAAATAAAAACGTAAACACAAACAAGTATAAATACGGTTTTAATATACGTGTAAATACGTATTATTGAGTTAGTAAGTTAGCTGAAACCATCATTTAATTGATTACCAAAGCACGGTTATAGCTACTGTTAATGGATACGAAATTCCTATCTCTAGGAGTTATAAAGATAATTTGAAGGGTATTTTTTAGTTGATCAACTGGAGATTTCTTAAACTACTTTTTTAGAATGGAGTTATTTTTAATTTATTCAATATTAATTAAATTCCAATATTGTTTTTTTTAAAAGCAGAGTGTATTTTTTTCTTGTTGTTCATTCTTTAAAATATATCGTTTTTTCAATATTATGATTAAATATTATCTCACTAGATTCTAATAAAAGGGGATTTGTTAATCCACTTTCTTTCCCATTAAGTTTTATCTCTAAATATTTTGTAAAGGTTAAGGAGTCTTCAAAATAAGATTTAGGAATTATCAATTTTCCAGCTTTTGCTTTTAGCGTATCTATTCGCCTTCCAGCATGAGCAGACTCTGTTATGTTTTCAGCTCTTTTCACTTTTACTTCTGTTCCTTTAACAATGTCTAACTCATAAGGAGTGTTCAGGTTTTCCCATTGTAAAACAAAATCTTCATTTAAGGAAAGGCTTTCTGGCAGATTAAATTTAGCATTTCGGTATTCTTTGTGAGGTTTAACAAATGCCAAAGGATACTTGGTGCTATCGGGTAAAATTATTTCAAAGTAGTAGGACTCGTTTCGTGATAAACTATCTGTGCTATAGAAAGAGTATTTATCGTAATAATTTCCTTGCCTTACCAATAATTTTAATGGTTTATTGTTTAGTAGCACTTTTATATCGGCATTAATTATCTGTTTTTTACCATCAGTTAAGTAGACTTTTATATAATTAAGAGCGTTTTTTTTATCACCATCTTCAATAAGAATCTCCGCTTTTAATTTAGATATATTTTTAGCATCTGCATCTGAAATTGTTGAGACATCACAACCGCTAAAAATAAGTAAGAGGAATATTAAGTTGTAGTATTTCATTCTATAAATGTTCTTCATATATGTTATTTTTTACTGTTTTAGCACCTAGTGCTAACGTTCGTTTTAACGTGTTTTTTAGATAGTATTGATAACTGTTTTTAATTATTTATTACTCCTATAAGCTCAGCATCCTTGTTTCGTAAATCAAGTCCACCTTCGAGCACAGATTTTAGGTTTAATAAATAAAATGTCCAACCAAAAGCACAACCAAGTCTGATATTTTTTTTTGAGCTATCGTCAAGAGGTATTTCAGTTTGAGTCAATTCGACAAGAGTTTTGTTTTTTGCTTTTGATAACCGTACCTGAACTATACAATTGCCTGCGAAGGTGAATTCGATTAAATCAATTCCGTTCGCTTGATTTATAATTCCCTTTTCAAAGTGATTTTGAGCAAACCAATTCCAGCTATAAATACTTTCAGAATTAACGTTATCTGACGGAAGAATTTCAGTGCCTTCTTTTGTCTGAAAAGTAGCATTGGATAAAAACCATTTTTCAAGTTCTTCACTTTTTGTCCAAGCATTATAAACTAATTTTAATTCAGCATTTATAAAAACTCGTTTTGAAAATTGTGTCCAGTCAAATTCTTTCATCTTATTTGATGTTAGATTTATTTTGTAAAATATGGTAGATTAAGAACATTAAACTACCTACTAAAAATGTAATATTTACAATTTTGGCAAACGGAGGAGCTCCTTCTGGCCAAATTTGACCGAATAGAACCATTATATTTAGTAGGATTAAAATTAGTGTTATTACTTTTTTCATTTTGTCTAATTTATTACTAATAACTATAACATCATACTTATTAAGCTTATGGCATTAGTGTAAAGCTATAGAATCCAATTGAGTTTTTACTGATTTTGAAAGTAACGGATATTAGATGGGCTTCAACGCTTATGGGTTGGAATAGCTCGGAAAAATATTTTCTATATTTTACGTGTTTAATATTGCCAACTTAATAAAGTTATTAGAATAATGTAGTACTATTGTTTAGGTAACAATTAGAGTAAAAAAACATTCAATTTTATGAAAATCAATAATCTACGTCTTTTTCTTTTATTATGCTTCTTGTCTTTTTCGACATCTATATTAGCACAAAATGCTATTATCGACAGTCTGAATAATGAATTGCTAATTCATACAAAAAAAGACACTACAAGAGTTAATTTACTAAATAATTTAGCTTTTAATAATTATGGTTTTGATCATAAGAAAATGAAAATACATGTTGATGAGGCAAATGCATTAGCAAAAGAAATAAAATTCATAAAAGGAGAAGCTAGAAGTGTATATATGAATGGCGTGTTTTATTTCTCAAAAAATGAATTAGATAAAGCATCAACTTTAATTAACGAATCATTAAGTCTATATAAAAAGATAGAAGATGAACCTGGAATTTCGGGTTGCTATGACTTGATGGGGTCAATTAGTAATTATCAAGGCGATTACGATAAAAGCATGGAGCATTACGATAAAGCTTTAAAAATTGCTATAAAAAGCGGAAATAAAAAAACAGAATCTCGCACTAAGCTTAATATTGGTGGGTTATACCAGGCAAAAGGAGATTATGACAGCGCTTTAAAATACTACAAAGAGGCTTTGGTTATAGATGAAAGTCTAAAAGCTAAAAGAGATATATCTGGAACACTAAATAACATTGGTATTATTTATACGCGTCAAGGTCGGTATTTAGAAGCCTTAGAACGTTTTCAAAGATGTTTATCAAACTTTAAGGAAGAGGGTAATAAAAGAGGCGTTGCTACAACTTTACAAAATATGGGAAATGTTTATTCTACTCTAAAATACTATGAAAAAGCAGAGACTTATTATCTTGAAACTCTTGAAATACAGCAAGAATTGGGAAATGAGCGAGAAGTTTTAAAGACTCTGATTAATTTGGGAGGTGTGTATAAAGACACAGAAAAATATGATAAAGCATTAGATTATTATAAAGAGGCTTTAAAAATTGGAGGAAAAATAAATAGTACAAGTGGTAAACAGAGCTCTTATTATGGTATCGGAATTGTATATAATATAACAGAGGAGCTAGATCTTGCGTTAAGTAATTTCAATAAAAGTCTAAAGCTAAGCCTTTCTCTTGGTAATAAACGAAGAATTGCTGTATCTTATATGGGCTTAGGTGCTGCGCATTATAACTCAAAAAATTATAAAAAAGCTTTTGAGAATGCTATAAAAGGAAAAGAATTAGCAGATGAGTTATCTCTATTAAAGACTCAAAGAAGTGCAAATTTATTATTGTCTGAACTCTACGAGGCAACAAACAACCATAAAGAAGCGCTTAAAAGTTTTAAAGACTATAAAACATTAAATGATAGTATGTTTAATAAAGAAAACATTGAGAAAATAGCGCAATTAGAATATGAATATAAGTACAAACAAGAATTAGAATCTGCCAATTATAGAGAATTAAAACTGACTAAAACAGTAAAAAAAACCTCTCAAGATTTAAAAAAATCACAACAAAATTTCTTTATAGGAATTATTGTTCTTTTACTTGTTACTATTCTTTTAGGAGCTATTATTTCTTATTTAAAATTAAGAAATGTAAAATCCAAGATTCAGAATATTGCAGTAGAACAGAAGTTGTTACGTTCACAAATGACTCCTCATTTTATATTTAATTCGCTTTCGGTATTGCAAGGGATGATATTAAATAAAGAGGAGAAAAAATCTGTTTCTTATCTGTCAAAGTTCTCAAAACTATTGCGCATTATTTTAGAAAATTCTAGATATAAAACAGTAGCTCTCAACCAAGAAATAACTGCGATAGAAAATTACTTAGCGTTACAAAATTTAGAAAATGAAGCTTATCAATACAGTATTTTAGTTGGTAATGATTTAGATAAATCTTCATTTCAAATTCCGCCAATGCTTATTCAGCCATTTGTTGAAAATGCGATAGAACATGCTTTTAGAAATCAAATTAAAAATAAAAAAATTGATATTCAGCTATCCTATTTAGATGAAAATTTAATTTGTACGATTACGGATAACGGTGTTGGCATTGATAATCAGGAAGAAAATAAGAGGCAAGACAAGAAATCATTATCGACTACCATAACCTCTGAACGATTAAAAATGTTATCGAAAGATTTTAAAATGGAAGGGTCAATTCGTATTGAAGATAGACAGAAATATAACGAACAAGGAACAATAGTTACGTTGGTAATTCCTTATAAAATAGAGGTAGTATAATGAAGACAATTATTTATTTTATGAAAACCAACAATAAAAGTATTCTTCTTTTAATCTCCTTCTTACTTTTTTCATTATCAATTTTTTCTCAAGATGCTGCTATAGATAGTTTAAAAAACGAGCTATCTATTCATAAAGAAAAGGATACTATTAGAGTGAATTTGTTGAATGCAATGATTTATGAGATTTTCAAGAAGGATACTGAGAAGGCTAAAGATTTAATTAAAGAAGTTGAATTGTTATCTAAAAATCTAGACTTTATAAAAGGAGAAGCTGATGCATTTTTTTTAAAAGGGCAAATAGAAATGCGAGAACACAATTACGTTAAAAGTATTAGATATTTTAATGAATCAATGGATTTACAAGAGTCTATTAACAATAAGAAAGGAATTGCTAGTGCTTATAATGGTATAGGAACTGCTTATACTTATCAACATAATTATGATAAAGCAATGGCAAATTACGAAAAATCTGCAGCAATAAATGAAGAGATAAATGACTTAAAAGGAACCGCTGGTATTTTAAATAATATTGCTAACGTATACAGCCGTTTAGGTAAGTATGATGAGGCAATAATCAATTATACAAAATCGAAAGCAATTAAAAAAAAGTTAAATGACCTAAAAGGGGTCTCGGATTCCCATAAAAATATAGGGTTACTTTATTATCGTCAAAATAATTTTCCAAAAGCTTTAGAAAGCTATAATAAAGTGCTAGATGCTAGTATAAATAATGGTGATTTATCAATGCAGGCCAGAATGCTAAATAGTATAGGAGCGGTTTATTTTTCTAAAGGAGATTATGAGGATGCGCTTACTTTCTTTAAAAAATCATATACCATAAGTGAACAGATAGGTGAAAAAAAAATAAGCTTAACCTCTTTAGGTAATATCGGGGCTATTTGCCTTAACCAAGGTAAATACACAGAGGCTTTAGAATGTTTTAATAAGTGCCTATCTATTTATAAAGAAAACAATAACAAGGAAGGTATGGCAAGGTCTATTTATAATATGAGTTCTGTTTATCATGAATTGCACCAGTATGATAAGACGCTTAAGTATATAGAAAAGTCACTACTACTTTATAAAGAATTAAATGATAGGGGTCAGATAGCCAGTTGCTTAGCTAATAAAGGAACTGTATATGCAGATTTAAAAAAATTTCCAGAAGCATTAACCTTTATAACGGAGTCTTTGCGCATAAGCAAAGAAATTAATGATAAAACAGAATTGAGTGGTGGTTATTTTCAGCTTGGAGATTTACGCCTCTTAATGGGTCAACCTAAAATGGCGTTAAAAAATTACAAAACCTGTTTAGAACTAAGTTTAGCTATGGAAAATAAGGTTTATACTTGCTATGCACACATTGGTT
>JAESTF010000275.1 GCA_016763795.1 Flavobacteriales bacterium | reverse complement strand
TTGTGAAGTCTAAAATAGCTCAATAAAACCTGTTTAACTAGATTTGCTCTCGAATAAAAAAGAGAATTATGAGTTTAGCAGTAAAAGGAAGAATTACTAAAGTATTAAGTATAGAAAGCGGTACAAGTAAAGCCGGTAAGGAATGGAAGAAACAAGGTTTTGTTATTGATACTGGTGCTCAGTACAACCCTGAAGTTTGTTTTAGCTTATTTGGTGATGATAAAATAGCAATGTTGAGAAATTTTGGTGAAGGGCAAGAAGTTGAAGTTGCTTTCAATATTTCTTCAAGAGAGTTTAATGGTAAATATTACCACAACATTGATGCTTGGAAAATTAACCCAGCCGGAGCAGCTGTTGCTGCAGGTGGAGCAGCTCCTGCACCAGCGATTGATGATGCACCAGCAGAAGATGATGATTTACCATTCTAAATAATAACAATACAAATAATTGAAGCCATAATTTTAATTAATTATGGCTTTTTTATTGCCTTAAAATTTTAAGCTTAAACCAAAACTAATACTAAATGCTTTATAAGATTGTTTTACTTCTGAATTGATAAACACATCTGAAATGTTAAAGAGGTACTTAGGTTCTATAAAATAATTTATCTTTTTAATTTTATAGCCTACAGCAGTTGATAAAATTACATTAAATATATTTTTTTCTAAATCAACAGCTTCTACAGCATTTAAACTTGTATTAATATAACTTCCCCCACTCTTTATTAATCGACCATAGGAACCTCCAATTTTAGAGTTTAAACTAAACTTATTAAAACTCATCTTATATCCGAACATAAATGGAATATGGATATATGTGTATCTATTTTTATCTGTAAAACTAGCCGTAGTATCCGTTACTGTTTGATTTGAAAAAACAGGTACAAGCGTTGTATCAAGGCCTGTTATTGAATCAAATGTAATTACCTCGTTATAAGAAGTTATTACACTTACATTCTTCGTATCAAGAATTTCTGAGTAATTAATATCTTCTCCATAAATAAGACTATTTAAACCTATTGATAAATTGATACTTTTATTTAAATAATAACTAGTTCTAATCCATAATTAACTGTTGCAATATTCGCTTCTTCACCTTTTCTTTTATTAAAATAGGTGTCAGAAGCATCTCCAGAAATAGTTTTACTAATCATAGCTACCCCAGCAAATAATGAAATGTTCCATTTTTTAAAATCTGGAGAAGGTTTTTTTGGTGTAACTGGACTAATTGAATCCTGAAGCACATCATCAATAGAATCAGTATCAGAAACATTAATTTGAATTGAGTCAACCTCATTTGATTTTGTTAATTTATTTTCATCAGAAATAGTATCTTTTTCTACATCCAAATTAACATTATTATGCTCATTATTTAAATCTGAGTCCACTAACTCATCAATAATTTTATTTTCTTCAACTACCCTGTTTTCTGAATCTACTACTGATACAGTATTATTTAAATTATTAACCCTATCATCCTTAGTTGTCTTATTCTCTACTTGTATGTCGTTATTTTCATTAATCTCATTCTCATTTAATTGAAGCTTCTTTTCTGTTGTTAGAATTGTTTCTCTAACTTCTTTATTCATTAATACTTCATTAGAAAAATTGACAATCGATTCTCCTTTCTTATTGTCATCTTTTTCAACATTTTTAAAAGAATTCTGATTAGCTGCATCTTTTCTTTTATCTATTTCTGTAAACAAAGTGTTTTCTTTAGAGTCCTCATCAGAATTAATAATGCTCTTAGGGTTCGTTTTCTTATTTTCACTTAAACGACTATTTACACTACTCCCTTTATCGCTTTCATAATTCAAACTCGAACTTTTAAATTCATTTTTTGAAGCATCATTATTAAAGTTATCCACAGTATTTTCTCTAACCGTTTTAAAAACCTCCTTCTTTTCCCCTTTTAAATGATTTGCTTCTTGAAGACTTGATTCTTTTTCTTCTTTATCAGATAATTTTAATACTCCAATATTTTTAGAGTTATTCTTATTCTCAACATTAAAAGAATAATAACCCACAGCTAAAAAGCCAAGTAATAAAAGAACTAAATAGAATGCTCTATTCCTCCAGAATACACCTTTAGTCTCCTTCTGATCTAGCTTTTTCTCCAAATCCGTAATAAAGCTATCCTTAAGTTCAAACTCTCTATGCTCGAGTTTGTCTTTAAAAAATTGATCTATATTATTATTACGTTTCACTTAAATTAATTCTTTTTCTAAAATTATTTTCAATCTTTTTCTCGCCTCTTTCATATGCCATTTAGATGTTTCCAAAGAAATCCCTAGTTTTTCACAAATCTCTTTATGCGAAAATCCATCTATTGCAAACAAGCTAAAGACAGTTCTTGTTGCTGGGGGAAGTTTTAATAAACACCTAAGCACTTCTTCCTCTTCCATTTCTTTATCTATTTCATTAAAAGAAACATCTTCGGTATCATTATTAAATTCGCCTACAGATTCAAACATTTCTATTCTTTTCTTATTTTTTCTGTAATCATCAATCACCACATTTATCGTAATTCTTCTTATCCAAGCTTCAAAAGGCGTTTCTTTATCATATTTTTTTAAATTATTAATAATTTTTAAAAATGCATCATTAGCCAAAAAAGCGGCATCTTCTTTATTATTTTTATACCTAGATGCTACACTCATTAACAAGTTAAAACATAAGCTATACAACTCTAGTTGAGCTTTACGCTTGCCTTTTACAACATCCTTTATTAATTTCTCCTTTAGCTCCAACTATAACGATAAAATGCACATTTGAGAAAAATGAATTCTCAAATGTGCAATCTTGATTTTTAATATTACTTCCTAAAAATAATATCATTTATAAAAAAAGTCATATTTATTCACTACAATTTTTTTAACTTGTAATGAATTATCAGTTTTGATATTTAACAGATATATTCCGTTAGAAATATCTGAAACATTATAGTTTACTTTATTACTTCCTAAATTCATATTCTCAGCAGCAACTATCGCAACTTTATTCCCTAATAAATCTGTAAGAATTACTTCTACACTAGAACTCTCAATTAAGGTAAATTCAAGCGTTAAATTATTTCTTACAGGGTTTGGATATACTTTTAATTCAGAAACTGTCTCTATTTCATTTTCTATTCCGGTTACAATTGGCGCTTGAATGTTAAGGTTAAAGCCTCCTTGTTTAAATACTCGGCCTCCATTTGATACTGAATCGCAATAAGTGCTGGTACAATGACCTAAACTAGAACTATCCGCAATTGTTAAACAAAGATTAAATGGACCACTTGTTGTGTATGTATAATTTGGATATTGTGATGATGAAGTATTCCCATCTCCAAAATTCCAAAAATAAGTTGAATTAGTACCTGATGAAGTATTAAAAACAATAACATCTCCATTACCTGAACTATCTGGATAAATTACAAAAGCACTATTACAAACCACTGGACTTGAGATTCCATTAACTTGAATGGTTTGAATAAAGTAATCAATACAAGTAGTATTATTTGAATCGTACATAACTAGTTCGACTACAAACGTTCCATTGGCAGAATACGTATGATTATTAATATTCCAAAGAGAGCTTGTTGTTCCATCACCAAAATTCCAGAAATAACTATCGTAATTACCCGTAGATGTATTGGTAAATGAATAATTTCCATTTCCATTATCTACAGATGTAAATCCGGCAATAATATTACAAGGGGTTCCTACACCTGTAACAATAACACTATCACAATGAGTACTAATACAAGTTCCTCCAAAAATAGTATCGTTAATTGTTAAACATACAGTATAAGCACCTGAAGCAGTATAGGTATGATTAGGATTTTGTGTCGAGCCATAATTTCCATCTCCGAATTCCCAAACATAATATAGACTGGCACCAGGTGATGTACTTGTACTTGCAAATGAGAAATTGCCTGCACCATTATCCGTAGACGTAAATGAAGCCGTGCATTGTGCACTTGCCGTATTAATACCAATAACACTAATAAAAGCGATTAGTATAAAATTGTTAATTTTTTTCATAATATATATTTTAAGTTGATAAAATAGTCTTCAATTATATACACGTAAATTAAAATACTTATGGGGGGGAACTAAACTATTTTATTAGGAATTAACTAATATTGGTTTATGAAACCTATTGGTCTTCTAATTTTCATCCTCCTAATTCTAGGCTATAGTCTAATTTGTCAACTTCCTTGGCATTTAGCTAGAAATACACATAATGTTTTACCAAAAGGGAATTTAACACTAATAGTTGAAAACACTTACCAAGATGAAAATGGTTTAATTTGGGAACTACAACCTCACAGTATGAACATATTTCATCAACCCAAAAATCCAATAGTAGCAATTAACACCCCTTACCCTAACCTAGATAAACCGCTGCAATTAGACATTGAAAATCCTAATTTAAAGTTGTTATCTAAAGATAAAAATAGAGGCTCTTATGAAGCAATACTCCAACCCAATGGAAGTTATTTAACTACTGGTACAAAACAAGGAACTTACAATTACGGGAACCCTGAAGGTTTTATAGGAATGACCAAACATGTATTAATGGATGTAATTCCTCATTTTATAAATGCGAACTATAAACAAACCGTAAAATTGAACAATTAACATCTTACAAAAAATAAGTTGAACTACTTTTTATATTTAGGGCAAAAGGATAAGGCAACTATTATACATAAATGCTAATTTTGTCACCTAATATGAGTAACAATATGGATAAAATACAACACATAGAAAATGAAATTTCTGAATTGAGGAATCAATTGAGAAACCATAAGCTTTATACTATTTTAAGTGATGTAACCGACATCAAAACCTTTATGGAGAACCATATTTTTGCTGTGTGGGATTTCATGTCTCTATTAAAGGCTTTACAATTAAAACTCACCAAAGTAACAATACCTTGGACTCCAATAGAAAACCCAACACTTTCACGATTTATAAATGAGATTGTACACGGAGAAGAAAGTGATATTAATGAATTGGGAGAGCCTAAGAGCCATTTTGAGATGTATTTAGAAGCCATGGATCAAATGGGCGCAAATACCGATAAAATCGATCAATTTATTAACTTAATTAACGCTGAAAAATCAGTTAATTACGCCTTAAATGAAATTAATATTGATGAGAGAGTCGCTGATTTTGTAAAATTCTCATTTACTATAATTGAAACTGACAAACCTCATTTAATTGCTTCAGCATTTACATTTGGTAGAGAAGATGTTATACCAGATATGTTTATTGAAATTTTAAAAAGTGCTGATTCTGAAAATCAACGTTACGATAAGCTTACTTATTACTTGGAAAGGCATATAGAACTTGATGGAGATGAACATGGACCTCTATCTCTTCGTATGGTATCAGAACTCTGTGGAAATGATGCTGAAAAATGGAATGAATCTTTAGTTGTTGCAAAACAAGCTTTAGAAAAAAGAATTTCCCTTTGGGATACAATTTGTGATTTAATAGAACTACCAGTACAAAAAACACTTGAAAAACATCCCTGTTAGTCTAGAACAATCTTTATTACCACCTTACCCAACAACAGCAATACAGAACTACTTATTAATATTTCAGCTATAAAACAGGCTGCTTTATTTATTGTTTTTTTGAAACAGAGAATATAATATAGATACACAATTCACTTATTTAGTACAAAATAACAAAACGTCCTGTCACACTTTTAAAATAAATGGATTTAATGTATCTTGCCGGCCTATACAAAGGTGAGAATTATGGAAGCAAGTAAAATGAAAAATTATATTAAAGAGGTAATCCAAAATATGCCAACTGATTGGTTGAGTCTAACAACCCATCGACTAGATATTTATGATGAAAGATTGGCTAAAACCCAATTCTTAGAACAGTTTGAAACTTTATTTAATACCAATAATTCTGAATCATCGGCACTTAATGAATTACCTACTGCTTTCGATTATATTCGATTAGGTCACCCATTATCTTGCTTATTAGAATGGGTAGTTGCGAATTTAAATAAGCTAAATCCAGAAAATGTAATCAGTTTTTCATCAAAGACAGTTCCTGTTTTAGCCATTTTGAGAAAAAATTTATTCGACAATAAGAACACCCAAATTATTTATACTGGTGAATTACCAGCTTATTTTAATGCTGAAATACTAAGAAGTGTTTATGGTTATAAATTTGAGTTAAAGCATGTTGAAAAAACAGAAAAAATTTCTGAGTTTAACGGAAGTACTGTTTTCATTTCACAACAAGATGACATTTGTAATTTCGATCTGACTTCAAACGTTGATTTTTTTATTAATGTTCATACTGACTTAGGAAGTGTTTTAGTCGTAAATGGTGAGCAAAACGAAAGTTATATTTCGGAAATACAACATGTTAGAAGGAGAGAAACTATTGCTATGACACCAGCGAATTCTTTGGCTGCCTTAACATCTTTAATAGAAGACTCTTCTTTCAATAATAAGAACAGTAATGTTGATGCCAACAAAAAAATGGTCTTAAATTCAATTGCAACTATTACTGGTACAGAGACAAAAGCACTAGTTGGTTCGAGCGGACTCTCCATTCAATACGCGATTTTAATGGGACTAATTCACGATGCAGTGGAAAACCATAAAGGAAAAGCGATTAAAATTGTAGTACCTCCAAATTGTTATGGTGGCACTAATGATCAAGCAAGACGGGTTGCTGCTTGTATTGACAATGTTGAAGTAATGGATTTACCTGTTGATGGTGATAACGATATGGTTCAAAGTATTGATATGGTTTTAGCTAAAATTGCTACCGCAGATGCTATTCCTTACATTATTGCTGAAATACCAACAAATCCTAGAGTTGAAGTTCCTGAACTGCTACAATTAAAAGAAGTTTTAAGTAGAGAACGTAAAACTGCAACTGGTGAGATTGCTATCGACCCTGTTTTTATTTTAGATCAAACATTCTGCCCTAATGTGCACTTTTTAGGTGAAGGAGAAAT